>NZ_JBDPMD010000070.1:0-35540 GCF_039871875.1 Sphaerisporangium sp. B11E5
GGCTCGGTGTCCCCCGGGCTCGGCATCCCAGCGTTCAGTGTCCCCCGGGCTCGGTGTCCCCCGGGCTCGGTGTCCCCCGGGCTCGGTGTCCCCCGGGCTCGGTGTCCCCCGGGCTCGGTGTCCCCCGGGCTCGGTGTCCCCCGGGCTCGGTGTCCCCCGGGCTCGGTGTCCCCCGGGCTCGGTGTCCCCCGGGCTCGGTGTCCCCGGGCTCGGTGTCCCCCGGGCTCGGTGTCCGGCGGGTGAGGGGCCGCCGGGCTAGCGTTCGCCGGTGAGGGCGGCCACCAGGTCGGCGGCGGTGCGGCAGCGGTCGAGGAGCTCGCCGACGTGGGCCTTGGTGCCGCGCAGGGGCTCCAGGGTGGGCACCCGCTGGAGCGACTCGCGGCCGGGGATGTCGAAGATCACCGAGTCCCAGGAGGCGGCGGCCACCGACTCGCTGTACTGCCGCAGGCACCGGCCGCGGAAGTAGGCCCGGGTGTCGTTGGGCGGCAGCTCGATGGCCCGCTGCACGTCCTCCTCCGAGACCAGCCGCTGCATGCGCCCGCGAGCCACCAGGCGGTTGTACAGGCCGCGGTCGGGGCGGATGTCGGAGTACTGCAGGTCCACGAGCTGCAGCCGCGGGTGCGACCAGGCCAGGCCGTCCCTGGAGCGGTAGCCCTCCAGCAGCTCCAGCTTGGCCACCCAGTCGAGCTCCCTGGACAACTGCATGGGGTCCTCGGCGAGGCGGGTGAGCACCGACTCCCAGCGGTTCAGCACGTCCTTGGTCATGTCGTCGACGGCGCTGCCGAAGCGGTCCTCGACGTACTTGCGCGCCTGCTCCAGGTACTCCATCTGGAGCTGCACGGCGGTCATGCGCCGCCCGTCGCGCAACACGACCTCGTGCTTGCAGGTGGGGTCGTGCGAGACGGCCCGCAGCGCCGCCACCGGGCTCTCCACCGACAGGTCGACGGTGAGGAACCCGTCCTCGATCATGGCGAGCACCAGGGCGGTGGAACCCAGCTTGAGGTAGGTGGAGATCTCGGACATGTTGGCGTCGCCGATGATGACGTGCAGGCGCCGGTACTTCTCGGGGTCGGCGTGCGGCTCGTCGCGGGTGTTGATGATGGGCCGCTTGAGCGTGGTCTCCAGGCCCACCTCGACCTCGAAGAAGTCGGCCCGCTGGCTGATCTGGAAGCCCTCGCCCCGGGAGTCCTGCCCGATGCCGACCCGGCCCGCGCCGCACACCACCTGGCGGGACACGAAGAACGGCGTCAGGTGGCGCACGATGTCGGCGAACGGCGTGGCGCGCCGCATCAGGTAGTTCTCGTGGCAGCCGTAGGACGCGCCCTTGTTGTCGGTGTTGTTCTTGTAGAGCTGGATGGGAGCGTTCCCCGGCATGGCGGAGGCGCGCACCGCCGCGTCGTGCATCACCCGCTCGCCGGCCTTGTCCCAGATCACCGCCGCGCGGGGGTTGGTGCACTCGGGGGTGGAGTACTCGGGGTGCGCGTGGTCGACGTACAGCCGCGCGCCGTTGGTCAAGATGACGTTGGCCAGCCCGAGATCCTCGTCGGTGAGCTGGGTCGGGTCGGCGATCTCACGGGCCAGGTCGAAGCCGCGAGCGTCGCGGAGCGGATTCTCCTCCTCGAAGTCCCATCGGGCACGGCGCGCCCGCGCGGCCGATGCCGCGAGGTAGGCGTTGACCACCTGTGAGGAGGTCACCATCGCGTTCGCGCCCGGCTGCCCGGGTACGGAGATCCCGTACTCGGTCTCGATGCCCATCACCCGCCGTACCGTCACGCTCTCAGCCCTTCATTTGTGCTCTGTCGCACCCGGACACCGCGGTCGCGCCGCCCGTCACCACCGAGCCTAGACCGTCGCGCCGACAGCGGGTCCCGCCGGTCCGCGCGCCCCTCGACGTACCCTCCGAAGCGAACGACGGCGCGGCTCCGGGGAGGAACCACGCCGTCGCACACATTCTGTCGCGATCTAGAGGTACTGGCCGGTGTTGGCGACCGTGTCGATGGACCGCCCGGCTTCCGTGCCCTGCTTGCCCGACACAAGGGTGCGGATGTACACGATCCGCTCGCCCTTCTTGCCGGAGATGCGGGCCCAGTCGTCGGGGTTCGTGGTGTTGGGCAGGTCTTCGTTCTCGCTGAACTCGTCCACGCACGCGGCGAGCAGGTGCGAGATGCGAAGGCCCTTCTGCCCGGTCTCCAGGAACGCCTTGATGGCCATCTTCTTGCCCCGGTCGACGATGTTCTGGATCATCGCACCGGAGTTGAAGTCCTTGAAGTACAGGACCTCCTTGTCGCCGTTGGCGTAGGTGACCTCCAGGAAGCGGTTCTCCTCGCTCTCGGTGTACATGCGCTCCACGACCCGCTGGATCATGCCGGCGACGGTCGCCTCCCGCGAGGAGCTGTGCTCGCCGAGATCCTCCTCGTGCAGCGGCAGCTCGGTGGTGATGTACTTGGAGAAGATGTCCTTGGCCGCCTCGGCGTCCGGCCGCTCGATCTTGATCTTGACGTCCAGGCGGCCGGGCCGCAGGATCGCCGGGTCGATCATGTCCTCGCGGTTGGAAGCACCGATGACGATGACGTTCTCCAGGCCCTCGACGCCGTCGATCTCCGACAGCAACTGGGGGACGATGGTGTTCTCGACGTCGGAGGAGACGCCCGAGCCACGGGTACGGAAGATCGAGTCCATCTCGTCGAAGAACACGATCACCGGGGTGCCCTCGGAGGCCTTCTCCCTGGCGCGCTGGAAGACCAGGCGGATGTGCCGCTCGGTCTCACCGACGTACTTGTTGAGGAGCTCCGGACCCTTGATGTTCAGGAAGAAGCTCTTGCCGGACTGCCCGGTCTTCTCGGCCACCTGCTTGGCCAGGGAGTTGGCCACGGCCTTGGCGATGAGCGTCTTGCCACAGCCGGGCGGGCCGTAGAGCAGGACGCCCTTCGGCGGGCGCAGCTTGTGCTCGCGGAACAGGTCGGCGTGCAGGTAGGGCAGCTCGATGGCGTCCCTGATCTGCTCGATCTGCCGGGAGAGGCCGCCGATCTCCTCGTAGGAGATGTCGGGCACCTCCTCGAGCACCAACTCCTCGACCTCGGACTTCGGGATGCGTTCGTACACGTATCCCGACCGTGGCTCAAGCAACAGCGAGTCGCCCGCTCTAATGGGCTGGTCAAGGAGCGACTCGGCAAGACGGACCACACGTTCCTCGTCGGCGTGCGAGATGACCAGCGCGCGCCGGCCGTCCTCAAGGAGCTCCTTGAGCATCACGATCTCGCCGACCGTCTCGTAGCCGAGCGCCTCGACCACGTTCAGCGCCTCGTTGAGCATGACCTCCTGGCCGCGCTTCAACGAGCCGATGTCGACCGCCGGGCTGACGTTCACCCGCAGCTTGCGGCCGCCGGTGAACACCTCCACGGTGCCGTCGTCGCGGGACTCCAGGAAGACACCGAAACCGGACGGCGGTTGCGCCAGCCGGTCGACCTCCTCCTTGAGCGCGACGATCTGGTCCCTGGCCTCCTTCAGCGTGGCCACAAGCCGTTCGTTCTGGCCGGTGACAGCGGCCAGGTTGGCTTGCAGTTCATGGAGGCGTTCCTCCAGGACCCTGGCCTGCCGGGGAGACTCCGCAAGCTTGCGGCGCAACGCGGTGATCTCCTCCTGGAGGAAGGAGACCTGAGTTGTGAGGTCCGCGACCTCTCGTTCGCGCTGAGCGGCCCGTGCCTCAGCGTCATCGCGAGCTGCCACAGTCACCTCCTTCCCAGTCGAGGGCGACTACTCAAGACCCTACCTATCTCGGGGGCATCCGTAACCTGGCCGGGGAGTGTTCGTGTCATTACATCCAGTGTTCAGCATTTAATGCGTTATTGGTTCTTCATTGCTAGTAAGGAGATACCCATGTGGTTCTGTTCCCACGGCACAGGTTCGCACTTGGTTGATTCCAAAATGGACACGAGAGGTTACGGGAACTCAACTGCCTGACTCCTCCACGTATGCACCCTTCGCCGGTCGTCGGCGCCTCGGTGGCGGCGTCACGCCGTCCGCCATGCGACGTGCGGTGACGAGGAACCCCGTGTGGCCCACCATGCGATGGTCGGGCCGGACGGCGAGCCCTTCGACATGCCAGTCGCGGACCAAGGTTTCCCACGAATGCGGCTCGGTGAAACTTCCGTGATCGCGGAGCGTCTCCACCGTACGCGACAACTGGGTGGTCGTGGCGACATAGCAGCAGATCACTCCGCCGGGTGTGAGGGCCTTGGCCGCGGCGTCCACACACTCCCACGGGGCCAGCATGTCGAGGATCACCCGGTCGACGTCGGTCTCGTCGATCGAGGCCACGAGGTCGCCCACCACCAGGCGCCACTGCGGCAGGGGGCCGCCGTAGAACTTCTCGACGTTCTTGCGTGCCACCTCGGCGAAGTCCTCGCGCCGCTCGTAGGAGGTGAGCCGGCCCTCCTCCCCCACCGCGCGCAGCAGGAAACAGGCGAGCGCCCCCGAGCCCACACCGGCCTCCACCACCCGGGCGCC
The DNA here is from genome assembly GCF_039871875.1 of Sphaerisporangium sp. B11E5. Classification (NCBI taxonomy): domain Bacteria; kingdom Bacillati; phylum Actinomycetota; class Actinomycetes; order Streptosporangiales; family Streptosporangiaceae; genus Sphaerisporangium; species Sphaerisporangium sp. B11E5. The sequence continues at coordinate 4,507 of NZ_JBDPMD010000070.1, forward strand.
GGGGAACACGTCGGCCATCGCCACGATCTGGGCGGCGTCCTTGGGGTACACCACCGCCGCGCCGCGCGGCATGGACACCGCGTAGTCGCGCAGCAGATGGCGGAAGGCCAGATAGGGGGTGCCGCTCGAGGAGCGCACCACAGAGCCCTCAGGGGAGCCGATCAGGTCGTCGTGCGGGATGGACCCCTTGTGGGTGTGGAAGACACCGCCCTCCTTCAACGTCACGGTGTGACGTTTGTCCTTGGGGTCGGTGAGCTGGACCTGATCCCCGGGCCGGAACGGCCCGTGCCTGCGGAAACCCATGCGGAAAGGCTATATCTGCCGGGGACCGCCCGTGCCGCCCCGGGGAGGGCCCGCGGACCGGAATATGGTTCGCCTCGCGGGGGCCGTTCCTGGTAGCTGTTGAGGGTGTTCCCCGAAGAGGTCATTCCCGCGGGCGCGGTGGCGCTGCGCCCGCTCACCGGCGACGACGCGGCCGCGGTCGTCCGTGGCTGCAACGACCCCGGCATCGCGCGCTTCGTGCCCGGGATCCCCGTGCCCTACACCGAGGACGACTTCCAGGAGTTCCTCGCCTCCGTGCCGGGGCAGTGGGAGCGCGGCGGGCTGTGCCTCGCGATCGCGGGCGCCGCGGACGGCGGGTGGCTCGGCACGGTGTCGCTCAAACCGCCGGGGCCGCGCGGCTCGGTCGAGATCGGGTACCTCGTTGGGCCGTGGGCGCGCGGGCGGGGGGTGGCGACCGCCGCGGTCCGGGCGCTCACCGAGTGGGCGTTCGACAAGGGGGTGTACCGGGTCGAGCTGGTCACCGACCTGGACAACGCCTGGAGCCAGCGGGTGGCGATGGCGGCGGGCTTCCAGCGCGAAGGCGTGCAGCGCGGCGCCGCGCCCGCGCGCGACGGCCGGCACGACGACCTCGTGGCCTTCGCGCGGCTGGCGGTCGACTCCGGGGAGCGGCAGACGTCGTACCTGCCGGACCTGCCCGGCGGTTTCCTGTCCGACGGCGTGGTGCGGCTCGCCCCGATGACCCTCGCCGACGCCGACGACTACCAGGCCCTGGCCTGCGACCCCGACGTGCTGAAGTACAGCGTCCCGCCCGAGCCGCCGGACCGCGAGGACACCCTGCGGCGCTGCCGGTACACCACCACGTGGTGGCTGTCGGGCGAACGCGCCGAGCTCACCATCCGGGACGAGGCCACCGGCGCCTTCACCGGCCACATCCAGCTCATGAACGTCAACCCCGCCCTCGGCCAGGCCATGATCGGCTACAGCCTGAGCCCCGCCCACCGCGGCCGCGGCATCATGACCCGCGCCGTCACCCTCCTGGTCGACTGGGCCCTCACCGCCACCCCCCTCCACCGCGTCATCGCCGGCACCGCCGTGGACAACCACGCCTCCCAGCACGTCCTGCGACGCACCGGCTTCACCCGCGAAGCGCTCCTGAAGTCCCTCCTCCCCGGCCCCGACGGCACCCGTCACGACGACTACCAGTGGGCCCGCCTCCGCCCCTGAGGAGCCGGTGCTCAGGGGCGTTCGGCGGACGGGGTGGTGATGGGGGCGGTCCTGGCGCCGAGGAGGCGGATCAGGTCGGCCGGGGGGAGTTCCAGTTCCAGGCCGTGGCGGCCGCTGGCGGTGTAGACGGTGGGGTGGCGGGTGACGGCGGGGGCGACGAACGTGGGGACGCGCAGGGGAAGGCCCAAGGGGCTGAGGGTCTCGGCTCCGAGGCGGTTGAGGTCGGCGGTCGGGGCCAGGTGGGCGTCGCGGGCGCCGTGCTCGGCGGCGAGGGCCGGCAGATCGACGGTGTCGCCCACGGGGGCCACGGCCAGCACGACGTTGCCGTCGGCGTAGGCGAGGACGGCTTTGACCAGGCGTCCGGGGGGGACGCCCAGTTCGGCGGCGATCTGTTTCCGGGATTTCCCCCGGGCGGGGTCGTGGGGGTATTTATGTTGATAAAAGGTGATTCGAGCGCGGCGGAGAAGCTTCACGGCCAAAGGGTCGGGAACCCGGAGGCGTGACGGCTCCCGAATCGGTTCCCCCGCCGCCACCCGCCGGTTTCTCAGGTCACGGTATTTCGGCGTGTAGACGTACAAATAGTCGAGCAGCGCCTCCGCCAGCACCACCGCGTCCGCCGCGTCCTCGGGCGACACCCGGCCGGCACGGATGTGCGCCGCCTGGTTGCCGATCACCCGCAGCTCCTCGGCCCAGACCAGCAGCCGTCCCTCGATGAGGCCACGCCGCCGCAGTTCGCGCAGCGCGGCCGACAGCGGGACGGCCGTCACGCCGTGGTCGGCGCAGACGCCCTCCAGCAGGCGCCGCACGGTGACCACGGCCGAGGAATGGGCGCCGGCGCGCAGGCACGCCTTGGCGTCCGCGAGCTCCACGCCGAGGTGGACGGGCAACTCGCCGGCCTCGGGCCGCCCGTGCTCGGGCCACAGGACCCGGGCGGGGCGCGGGGGGCCGTCCGCGACGTCGTCGTCGAAAGAGGAGAACGGTTCCTCGGGCGCCAGTAAAAGGACGTGCATACAGACCTGGCACACCGATAATGAATACTGGGCGAGCGAAGGAGGCAGAAAGGCGCGATGCGGGCCATCTGGCTCGCATGCCAGGGTGCCACGTTCACAACGCGGGCATTCCACCAGAAATCTGGCTCCCCAGCGTTCCACAAGCGGACCATAGACGATCCGCGTGAGCACGGACAAGAACTCGCGGGAGGCGGCCATGACGATCTGGCCGTTCGCGGGCCGCCGGGACGACCTGGCGCGGCTGGTGAAGCTGGCGCACGACGGCGCGGCACGGGGCGTCGTCATCGCCGGTCCCGCCGGCGTGGGCAAGAGCAGGCTCGCGGCCGAGGTGCTGCGCACGTTCCACTCCCCCGCCCACGTCGTCATCCCCATCAGGGCGACCCGCGCGGCGGGCGGCATCCCGTACGGCGCGCTGGCCGGGCTGCTGCCGCCGCAGGCGCCGCCCGGCCTGCTCAACCCCCTGCGCTGGGCGGCGGACGCCGTGCGGGCCCACGCGGGCGGGCGCCTGGCCGTGCTCGCGGTGGACGACGCCCACCTGCTGGACGGCGCCTCGGCCGCCGCCGTCCACCACCTGGTCACCGGCGGCGCGCTGATCGTCGCGACCCTGCGCACCGGCGAGGCGGTGCCGGACGGCGTGACCGCGCTCTGGCGGGACGGGCAGGCGGCCCGGGCCGACGTCGGGCCGCTGGGTGTGGACGACATCGCCGCGGTCCTCGCCGCCGCGCTCGGCGGGCGGCCGGACGACGCCACGGTGCGGCGGCTCGCCGCGGCGTCCGAGGGGAACGCGCTGCTGCTGCACGAGCTGGTCGTCGCGGCCCGCGACTCCGGGCGGCTGCGGCCGGTGCGCGGCATGTGGCAGCTCACCGGCGAGCCGCCGCTGGCGCCCCGGCTGTCCGAGCTGGTGAGCGAGCGGGTGGCCGGGCTGTCCCCCGCGGCGGGCGCCGTACTGGAGCTGACCGCGTTCGCCGAGCCCATCGGCCTCTCCACGCTGCTCGACCTGTGCCCGCCCGAGGCGGTCGAGGAGGCCGAGCGGCGGGGCCTGGTGCGCCTGTCCCCGGACGGCAGGCGCACGGCGGTGCGCCTCGGGCACCCGCTGTACGGCGAGGTGGCCCGCACGGCCTGCCCGCCGCTGCGCCGCCGCAACCGCTACGCCGCCCTGGCCGCCGCGCTGGAACGCAGCGGCACGCGGCGCAGGGACGACCTGCTGCGCCTGACGGTGTGGCGCCTGGAGAGCGGCGCGACCGCCTCCCCCGGCCCCCTGATGTCGGCCTGCGGCCTGGCCTGGTCCGCCCACGACTATCCGCTGGCCATCCGCCTCGGCCGCGCCGCCGTGGCCGCCGGCGGCGGCGTGGACGCGGCCGTACAGCTCGCCACCGTCCTCGACTACGCCCAGTACCCCGACGAGGCCCACGCCGTGCTCACCGAGGCCGAGGCCACCCTCGCCGGCCCCCCAGGCGGGAACGATCCCACGGCGAACGGCACCACCCGGAACGGGAACGAAAGGACGGACGGCCCCGGGCCGGACCGCGAGCGGGCCGGGACGGACAGCGAGCGGGCCGGCGCGGAGGAGCACCGGGCCGACGCGGACAGCGAGCGGGTCGGGACGGACGAGCACCGGGCCGGCGCGGAGGAGCACCGGGCCGACGCGGACAGCGAGCGGGTCGGGGCGGTGACGCGGCTGGCGTTGGTGCGGGCCGGGAATCTCGCGTGGGGGATGAACCGGCTGCGGGAGGCGCTGGAGTTGCTGGACCGCACGGAGGCGGCGGTGGCGGATCCGGTGGCGCGGCGGCAGATCGCGATGCGCAGGCTCGACCTCACCGCGGGTGCGGCCAAGCCGAAGGCGGCGCTGGATCTCGGGGCGGCGCTGCTCCGGGAGACGCCGGACGGGCCGGGGCGCACGCAGACCCTCAAGGCGCAGGCGCTCGCGCTGTGCTACGCCGGGCGGACCGGTGAGGCGATCGCCATGGCCCGCCAGGCGCTGTCGGACGCCGGGTCGTGGCAGCAAGCGTTACCCGCCATGGTGTCCCCGCTGCACTCGGCGTGGGCGATGGCGGCGCTTTTCGCGGGGGACCTCGCCTCCATGGAGGAGGCGGTCGGCTCCATGGAGGCCGCGGTGGCGGCGCAGCGGGGGTGGTCGCTCGGGGAGGGCAGCCTGGCCCTGGCCAAGGGGCAGCTCGCCACGGCACGGGGACAGGTGGAGACGGCGCTCGGGGTGCTGCACGACGCGGCACACCACCCGACCGCGACCACCGTGGGCGGCTGCATGGGGGCGTACGCCGCCGCGCAGGCGCTGCTCGGGGACGCGGCGGGCGCCGAGGGCACCCTGGAGGAGGCACTCGGCCGCAACCGCGCCACGTGGACCGGCTTCACGCGGTGGGTGTCGCTGACCCGGGTGTGGATCGCCGCCGCCTACGGCGAGACCGGGGCCGCGGTGGAGCTGGCCCTGGAGTTCGCCGAGGAGTGCCGCGCGGAGGGCCTCCCGGGTTTCGAGTTCGTCGCCCTGCACGACGCCGTACGGCTCGGCGGCGCGGCGCACGCCGCGGACCGCCTGGCCGAGCTGCCCGCCCTGCACGACGGCCCCCGGGTGACGCTGGCCCGCGACCACGCCCGCGCCGCCGTCTCCGGCGACGGCGACGCCCTGCTGGCCGTCGCCACCGGCTTCCAGGACATCGGCATGACCCTGCACGCCGCCGAGGCCGCCGCCCAGGCGGCGGCACGCCTGCACCGCGCCGGCCGCACCCGCGCCGCCCTCGCCGCCACCACCCGCGCCTGGTCCCTGGCCCGCCACTGCGAAGGCGCCCGCACCCCCGCGCTCCGCGGCCTCGCCGCCCCCGACCTGACCTCCCGCCAACTGGAGGTCGCCCAGCTCGCCGCCCTGGGCCTCAGCAACCGCGACATCGCCGAGCGCCTGGTCCTGTCCATCCGCACCGTGGCCAACCACCTCGGCGCCATCTACGAACGCACCGGCGTCAACGACCGCACCGCGCTGCGCCGCTTCTTCGACACCCCCTGACCGGGGTCACGTAGAAGCGGACGCCGGCCCCCACCCGGCCCCTTCGACATCCGGCGGCCTCGGCCGATCCACCGGAAGCCCTCCTCCCCGGCTCGCGACGAGCCGCCTCCGGAAGCCCACTCCCGGCTCGCGACGAGCCGCCTCAGCCGGCCGCGGCGCGCCAGGCGTCGGCCAGCATGGCGGTGACATCGACGTCGCCGACGCCGGTGCGTTCGGTGACGCGTGCCCCTATGCGGACCTTGGCGGTGATCTCGTCGCCGCGTGCGCGCAGCCACATCTCCCACGAGGCCGCGCCCGGAGCACGGCCGAGCGCGCGGCCGATGGGCTCCAGGCGCGCCACCGCGCCGCAACCGGGACAGGTGTATCTCTCCGGCGCCGTCTGCCGGTCCACGCGGGCATGTGCCCGTGACTCCCCCTGCGATTCCATGCTCTCCGCCCTCCGAGGCCGGCCGCGGTGCCGGGCGCGCCTCGCCAATCAAGAGCACGGAGCGGGGTCCGTGATACCTCTTCAGCCCCTCGTGACTGCCGCGTCCCGCGAGGTGTCACCGGGGCCGTCAACCGGGTCAGTCGCCGCCGAACTTGGCGCGCAGGCGGGCGAAGGCGGCGTCGGTGCCCCGCAGGGCGCGGTCGATGTCGGCGTCGGTGTGGGCGGCGGACAGGAACCAGTTGTGCCAGGGGTGGAGGTAGACGCCCTCGGCCAGGCAGGCCTCGGACCAGTACATCGCCTTCTCCAGCGTGGTGTCGCCGGCGAACGACAACCACGGGATCTGGACGGGGCCGGTCTGGGCGACGGTGAAGCCGTGGGCGGCGGCCTGCGCGGCCAGGCCGTCACGCAGGCGGGTGCCCGCGCGTTCCATCAGGGCGGGGCCGTCGATGTCGCGCAACGTCTCGATGGTGGCCTTGGCGGCGGCCATGGGGACGGCGGAGAACCAGAACGAGCCGGTGGAGTACAGGGTCTGCGCGGGGCCGCGCAGGGCGTCCACGCCGGTGACGGCGGCGATGGCGTAGCCGTTGGCCATGGCCTTGCTCCACGCCGTCAGGTCGGGGCGCACGCCGAGCGGCTCCCAGGATCCGCGCAGGTCCAGCCGGAAGCCGGCCCGCACGTCGTCGATCACCAGCGCGGCGCCCAGCCGGTCGGCGAGGGCACGCAGGCCGCGGGCGAAGGCGGGGCCGGCGGGCTCCTGGTCCTCGAAGGAGTCGTGCTTGAACGGCGTGACGATGATCGCGGCGATGTCCGGGCCCGCCTCCGCCGCGGCGGCCTCGGCGCTCGCCAGGTCGTTGTAGGTGAACTCGACCAGGTCGGCGCGGTCGCTCGCGGTGGTGCCCGCGGGGCTCGGCGTGCACCAGGGGTCCGCGCCGTGGTAGGCGCCGTGCGCGACCAGCACCTTGCTGCGGCCGGTGGCGGCGCGGGCCACCATCAGGGCCTGGGTGGTGGCGTCGGTGCCGTTCTTGGAGAACATCACCCAGTCGGCCGAGGGGATCATGTCCACCATGAGTTCGGCCAGTTCCACCATGACGGGTCCGGGGCCGTTGAGGCAGTCGCCCTCGGCCCGCTGCGCGGCGGCGGCCGCCTCCACGGCGGGGTGCCGGTGGCCGAGGACCACCGGGCCCCAGCTGCACATCAGGTCCACGTACTCGCGCCCGTCGGCGTCCCACTGGCGGCAACCGTCGCCGCGCACGAAGAACTGGGGGTAGGCGGGCGCGAAGATGGCGGCGTTGAGGTGGCCGTACATGCCGCCGGGCACGACCTTGGCGGCCCGCTCGCGCAGGGATGCGTCGGACATGGGTCAGATCCTTTCGAACGAGCCGATGGTCAGGCCGTCGAGCCCGGCGTCCGAGCCGAGCCCCCCGGCCACGCGGGCCGCGACGGCGGTGCCGAGCCGGGCGGCGGCGAGCACGTCCCTGCCGTCCAGCAGCCCGGCGACGAACCCGGCGCAGTACGCGTCGCCGCAGCCGGTGGTGTCCACCACCGGCACGTCCAGCGCGGGCACCCGGGTCACGCCGTCCGCGGTGGCCACCAGGCTGCCCGCGCCGCCCAGGGTGACGATCACGGAGGTGGGGCCCTCGGCGAGCAGCGCGGCGGCGGCCGTCTCGGCGTCCGCGGCGCCGGTCATCATGAGGGCCTGTTCCTCGTTGGGCAGGAAGTGGTCGGTGAACGGCAGGAAGGCCCGGGCCGCGGGCATCAGCTCCGGCATGTTGGACAGCAGGTCCAGGGTGACGACGGTGCCGCCCGTCCGCGCGGCGCGCAGCGTCTCGTGGAAGATCGGGTCGTGCAGGCCCCAGGTCACGTCCATGCCGCCGAGGTGGACGACCCGCGCGCCGATGATGACGGCGGGGTCGACGTCGGCGGTGGACAGGCCGAGGTTGGCGCCGGGCACGTGGAACGACGGGCGGCCGCCGTCGGGGCGTATCGGCAGGATGGACGCGGCGGTCTGCTCGCCGGCCTTGCGCACGACGCCCCGGACGTCCACGCCGTGCCGTCCCATGACCATGAGGAGCAGGTCGCCGAGCTCGTCGTCACCGACGGCGCCGACGGAGGCGACCGGCACGCCGAGCTTGGCGAGGTCCACCGCCGTGGCCGCCGCCGCGCCGGCCGCGGTGACCCTGATCTGCTCCAGCAGGTGGGTGTCCTGGCCGGCCGGGATGGACTCCACGGGCCTGGCCAGCACGTCGACGATGTGTGCCCCGACGGTGACGACGGACATTGTGGCGATCCTTCGCGTTGGAGGAAGTGGCCGGATAATAGACGGGCGACCGACTAAAATGTCAAGCTCTTGCCGAGGGAGGGCGGATGCCGAAGATCGTCGACCATGAGGAACGCCGGGCGGAGGTGGTGGCCGCCGCCCGCAGGGTGATCCTGCGCGAAGGCATCGAGGGCGCCACCACCCGGGCCATCGCCAAGGAGGCGGGCTACTCCAACGGCGTGCTCACCCATTACTTCGCCGACAAGGACGAGATCCTGCTCGCGGCCCTGCGGTCCTCCCACCGGCGCATCGTGCGCCGCCTGAAGGACAAGCTGGCCGGGCGCACCGGGCTGGCCGCGCTGCGTGAGCTGCTGCTGGACAACCTGCCGCTGGACGGGGAACGGGCCGGGGAGACGGCGCTGGAGGTCGGGTTCTGGGGCCGGAGCCTCGCCGGGGGCACGCTGCTGGAGGTGCAGAGGGAGGAGGCGGCCGAGCTGCGGCACCTGGTGCGGTCCCTGCTGGGAGCCGCCGCCTCGGCCGGGGAGATCGCCGCCCATGAGGACCTGGACGACGCCACCGAGCGGCTGCTGGCGCTGGTGGACGGGCTCAGCCTGCATCGGCTGCTCTATCCGGACCGGTTGTCCCCCGAGACGCTCACGCGGCTGATGACCGGCGAGCTGGACCGGCTGGGGCGGGAGAATCCGGCCGTCGGCGGGCTCGCGGGTGAAGACAGCTGAGCTGGACCAGGAGAATTCGCTCAGCGGAGCACCGTGTCCGACATCGTGGTTCGCTCGCGGGTGAAGACCGCTGAGCTGGACCAGGAGAATTCGCTCAGCGGAGCACCGTGTCCGACATCGTGGTTCGCTCGCGGGTGAAGACGGCTGAGCTGGACCAGGAGAATGCCGACATAAGCGGTATGTCGGGAGATTGAGGGAGAGCGGATGAGGCTGGCCGACGAGCGCGCGGCGCTGTGCGACACCGGGCGGCGGATGGTGGAGACCGGGCTGGTGCTCGGGACGGCGGGGAACCTCAGCGTACGGTCGGGCGACCTGGTGACCGTGTCGCCCGGCGGGGTGGCCCTGGACGAGCTGACCCCTGCCGACTGCCCGGTGCTCGACCTGTCCGGTGAGGTGGTGGAGGGCGTCCGCGCGCCGTCGTCGGAGACGCCGATGCACCTCGCGATCTACCGGGCCGGCCCCACCGGGGCGATCGTGCACACCCATTCGTCGTACGCCGTCGTCGTGTCGGCCACCCACACGGAACTCCCGCCCATCCACTACAACGCCCTGCTGCTCGGCGGGGTGGTGCGCGTCGCCCCGTACGCCACCTACGGCACCCCCGAGCTGGCCGCCCACGTGACCGCCGCCCTGGAGGGCCGCCAGGCCGCCCTGATGCAGAACCACGGCGCCGTCGCCATCGGCCCCGGCCTGGAGCAGGCCCTCGCCGGCGCCCGCCTCCTGGAGTGGCTGTGCCAGGTCTACGTCCAGGCCAAGACGATCGGCGAACCCCGCGTCCTGTCCGAGGACGAGCTGATCGCCGTCATCGGCCGCGCCCTCCAGGGCCAGGAGACCGGCACCCGCTGGGGCCTCACCTCGTCCCCGGCCCCCGGCGACCGGCCGTAGTCACCGTTCCCGTACGGCGGCGCCGGGTTCGTCGCGCCGCGCCGGTTCTGGGGATGCCCGGGATGCCCGGGGCGGGGTCAGGTGGCCAGACGGTAGAGCTGGTCGGCCAGGGTGTGGGCGGTGGGGCGTTTGGGGTTGGGGGCCAGGCAGGTGGTGATCAGGGCGGTCAGGTCGGGCTGGAGGTCGGGGTGGAGGGACGGGGGGGTGCTGTAGATCTTGCGGAGGGTGAGCAGGGGGTCGTCGGTGGGGAGGGGGCCGTAGAGGCCCTGGCCGGTCAGGGACCAGTGGAGGGTGGCGCCCAGGGACCAGACGTCGCCGGCGGGGGAAGGTTTGTCGCCCTGGAGGATGGCGGGGTCGGTGAACTCGGCGGAGCCCAGGCCGCCCATGCCGGTGATGGTGGCGCCGGGGGTGAGGACCTGGGAGAGCCCCAGGTCGGCGAGTTTGCCGCCGTCGGCGGTCAGCAGGACGTTGCCGGGAGAGATGTCGCGGTGGATGATGCCCTCCTCGTGGAGGGCCTGGGCGGCGCGGGCGGCGCAGGCGACGGCACGCAGCACGTGTTCCCGGGTGGGGGTCTCGGCGGGGGCGGACAGGGGGCCGCCGGGGATGTACTCCATCGAGTAGTAGAAGACGCCGCCCTGCTGGCCGGCGTCGTACAGCGTCACCAGGAACGGCGAGCGCACCCGGGCGAACGCCTTCAGCTCCCGGGTGGCGCGGCGGAACGCCTCCTGCCCGGTGCCGCCGACGACCTTGACCACCACGTGGTCGGCCGACACGGGAAGCCGCGGCGGCCTGCGTGCCAGGAAGAAATCCCCATGGTTGCCGGCCCCCAGCGGCCGGACGAACTCGTAGTCGGCGATGCCGTCCACCTTCGTGTTCCCCTCCTCATGGCGCCCCCGTCCGCCGGTCCCGTCGCGACGCCCGCCCCAGTCGCGATAACGTCGCGTTGACCATTATCGGGGGTCGTGATCTAACTTTCCTCACCAACGGGAACGATGTCCGATGCTGCATGTCGATGTACTGCTCCTCGACCTCGTGATCGTGCTGGGCGCGGCCCGGCTGCTCGGCCTGCTCGCCAGGAAGATCGGCCAGCCGCCCGTGATCGGCGAGATCGTGGCCGGCATCCTGCTCGGTCCCACGCTCCTCGGCCCCTGGCTCGGCGACGATCTGTTCGGGCCGGACATCCGGCCGGCCCTGTCGGCGCTGGCCAACGTGGGCCTGGTGCTGTTCATGTTCGTGGTGGGCCTGGAGCTGGACCAGAAGCTGGTGCGCGGCAAGGGCAAGGCGGCGGCGTCCATCGCCCTCGGGTCGAGCGGCGTGCCGTTCGTGCTCGGCGTGGTGCTGGCGCTTTTCCTGATGGACGACCACGCCGAGGGCAGGACCCTGCCGTTCGTGCTGTTCCTCGGCGCCGCCATGGCGGCCACCGCGTTCCCCGTGCTGGCGCGCATCCTCACCGACAGGAAGCTGCACCGCACCACCATGGGCGGGCTCGCGCTGGCCTCCGCCGCGGTGATCGACGTGCTGGCGTGGACGGTGCTGGCCGTGGTGGTCGCCATCGCGGGCGCCGGGGAGACCACCGCGCAGTGGCAGGTGCTGCTGGCGGTGCCGTACGCGCTGGTGATGTTCCTGGTGGTGCGGCCGCTGCTGGCCCGGCTGGTGCCGGCCTTCGAGCGGGCCGGGCGGCTCACCCCGGGCCTGCTGTCGGTGGTGCTGCTCGGGTTGTTCGCCTCGGCCTGGGCCACCGAGTGGATGCACGTGCACTTCATCTTCGGAGCGTTCCTTTTCGGCGCGGTGATGCCGCGGGAGGGCGCCGACCACCTGAACCACCAGATCCTGGAGCGGCTGGAGCAGCTCGCCGTGCTGCTGCTGCTGCCGATGTTCTTCGTGGTCTCGGGCATGAACGTCAACCTGCGCACGCTGACCGTGTCCAGCCTGTGGGTGCTGCTCGCCATCCTGGCCGTCGCGATCGGCGGCAAGCTCATCGGCTCCTACGTCGGTGCGCGTCTCCAGCGGGTGCCGGGACGGCAGGCGTCCGCGCTGGCCGTGCTGCTGAACACCCGAGGGCTGACCGAGATCGTCATCTTGACCGTCGGCCTGCAGAAGGGCGTGCTGAACCCCGAGCTGTACTCGCTGATGGTGCTGATGGCGCTCCTCACGACCGCGCTGACCGCGCCCCTGCTGCGCTGGGTCTACCCGGACCGGCGCATCGCCCGCGACATCGCCGAGGCCGAGCGGGCCGCGCTCGGCACCCCCGAGGCGTACCGCGTGCTCACCGTGGTGCCCGGGGAGCCGGCCGGCGCCGCGCCGCTCGCCGGGCTCGCGGCGGCGCTGGCGTCCCCGCACGCGCCGGCGGAGGTCGTGCTCGGGCACCTGCGGCCGTACCCGCCGGGCCGCCTGGAGGTGGGCATCGGGTTGTGGTCGGAGCTGACCGAGATGACCGACGCGCTCGCCGGGCTGGAGACGATGGCGGCGAAGGTGCGTGAGCGCGGCGTCGAGGCCCGCGTGGTGAGCCGGTTCTCCGCGGACGTCCCGGCCGAGCTGCCGGGCATGGTGGAGAGCGCCGGGCCCGCCCTGGTGCTGATCCCCGAGGACGCCCCGGGACGCGAGGGCCTGCTCGCCGAGGCGACCTGCCGCGTGGTGACGGTGCTGCCGGGGGCGTACGAGGCGCTGGAGGACGGCGGCCCGGTCGCGGTGCTGCACGCCGCGGGCGACGCCGCGGCGCACGTGGCGCTGGAGCTGGCCCTCGCCGCCGGACGCCCGCTCGTGGTGCTCAGCCGGGGCCGGGGCCTCTCCCTCGCCCAGCGGCTGTCGAAGCTCGGCCTGGACGTCACCTCGGCCGTCGAGCCGCCGGCGGGCGCGCTGCTGGTGGTCCCCGACGACGGCGCGCCGCCGGCCGGGGCGCATCTGCTGGTCCGGGCCGAGCAGGACGCCGACCCGGTCGACTGGGAGTCGGCCGTCCCGGCCCGCGCGCAGAGCTCCTGACCCCGTCCCGCGTGCCTGGCGGATCACCCGCCAGGCACGCGGCGGAGGTTCAGGCGTTGCGGTGGGATTCGTAGCGCATGGTGCGCGAGACGCCGATGCGGACCGTGGTGCCCGGCAGGACGGGCACGGGCTCGTTCGGGGGGATGTCGTAGAAGTTGGGGTCGCCGGGGGGCTGCACCTGGGTGCCGTTGACGGAGCCGAGGTCGATGAGGTTGACGTCCCAGCCGTCGAGGCGCACCCGCAGGTGGCGGCGGGAGACCGAGCCGTCGGGGCTGGTCACCCTGGCCGGGCGGGCCTCGCCGGAGGTGACCTCCGGGGCGCGCTCGGGGTCGCGGCCAAGCAGGTAGTCGGTCTCCAGGTTCAGCGTCATGCCGTCGTCGAGGAGCAGCACGCCGAGCGGCGGCCGTTCCCCCTTGTACGGCACCAGCGTGCGCTGCACCAGCGCGATGCCGCAGACGGCGCAGTAGGGCACCCGGGGGTCGTTGAAGTGGTCGTTCTTGCAGTCGACGCCGTACACCATGGGGCGGCTCGGCGGCTCGGGGGCCTGGCCGAGCTCGGTGGGCTCCAGCATCGACTCGGAGTCGCCGTCGTCGCCGGGCTGGTCGATCAGGAGGAACGACTCGAAGCCGGGCGACTCGCCCCGCTGCTCGCCGGAGCCGCCGTCACCCGAGCCGGACATGCCGTCGGGGTCGGTGAGCACACCGGGGCCGTGGTCGTACTCCGGCGGCGCCGTGTGCTCGTGCGGGGGGGCCTGGTGGCCGGAGGGCTCCGCCGGGCGGGGCGGCTCGTACTCCGGCGGCGCCATGTGCTCGGGCGCGGGCCCGCCCGGCTGGGGGCCGGAGGCGTAGGGGGCGGGGCCCTGCGGCCCGGAGGGGTACGGAGCGGGGCCCTGCGGTCCGGTGCCGGGGCCGTGCGGCGGGGGGCCGGGGACGTGCGGGGCGGGGCCGGGGCCGGGCAGGTGCGGCGCGGGACCCGGGCCGTGCGGGCCGGGGCCGTGCGGCGCGGGGCCCTGCGGGCCGGCCCCCTGGGGGATCGGCCCGGACGGGTGCGGCGCGGGGGCGGCGGCGCGGCCGGAGTGGGCCGGCGCGGGACCGGGGGGAAGCGGGGCGCCGGAGGAGTCGTAGTCGCACACGACGCCGCCGCCGGCCACCACCCCGGAGTCCAGCCGGGCGTGGGCGAACGGCCGGCCCGCACCGGGCAGGCGCAGCTCCACCCGGGACACCGGGCCGCGCACCATGCGGTCGGTCCAGGTCAGGGCGTCGGTGCCGTCGAGGCGAACCTCCCCGCCCGGCCCGGCCGCCACGGCCTGGGCGTCCCCGCTGACCAGCACGGCCACACCGTCGCCGGCACGGCCGGCAAGGGCGCAGGCGATCGGCTCGGCCGTCATCGAACGCGCGAGGATCTGGGCGGCGCGGCGGGCCAGCGCCCGCCCGTCCCCACCTGTCGCCGCGGTCTCCTCGACCGCGGCGAGCAACTCCTCGGCGACGGCGCCGGCCGCGTCGCACACCAGCAGCAGGCCGCCCACATGGGCGATCAGCCCGTCGCCGGGTAGCGGACGCACCACACCCACGCCTTGCTCCGTCACAGAACTCTCCCTCCCCGGAAACGCCAGCGGATGAACGGCACCCGCATGGGCCCGTTGGCCACGAGCCACATGGCCCCCCAGACCAGGATGAACTGAATCCAGAACGCCGAAGCGGGTGGGGCCGGATCGATAATGCTGATGGCACCGGACCGTAGCAAAAAGAACAGCAGAAGTCCTTCCGGCACAAGCGTCAACAATCCAAACGACGTCGGCCAGTCCTTCTCCCACCGGAACTGCATGAGGAAGTGGTAGAGGAGCTCCCACAGCACGCCGATCAGGCCCACGGCCACCAGGACCAGCAGGCCCGTGCCGAGGTCGCCGCCCAGCAGCGGGACGACGATCAGCGTGACCAGCACCCCCACCGTGGCGAGCAGGAAGAACCGCGTCTGGATGCGGCCGATCAGGGTCGGAACCACGGTCGTCTCCTTAGACGGGCTTGTTGAGCGCCCACTTGAGCCACTGGGACGTGGAGCGCGCCGGGCCCATGCGGCGGCAGAAGCCGCGCCTCGCCAGGTCGTCGGCGATCTCCTGGGCGGCGATCTGCAGGCCGAGGAAGGTGTCCACCCCGGGGAAGTAGCCGCCGAGCGTGGCCGAGCCGGACGCGTACAGCGCCCCGTCGCCGCTGGCCGTCCCCTTGACCTCGAAGTGCCGCTCGACCTCCAGCCGCCCGACCGGGTTGCGGTAGGCGCCGCCGTGCTTGAGCAGATCGTCGAAGATCCGGTGCTCGGCGATGTCGGCCTCGAGACCCGTGCAGTCGATGATGTAGTCCGACACCGGCTGGCGGATGGTGCCGTCGCCGCTGCGCACGTGGCTGAGCAACCGCCCGTCCTCGGTGGGCTCGACCTTCTCGACGACGCCCTGCACGGCGTGGTAGTACCCGCCGCCGCGCCCGTCGCGCATCTGCTCCTGCCAGCGCCGCCGCTTCGGGGTGTTGGTGCCGCCCATCTCCTTGTACTTCCTGGCGCGGTCGGCCCCCTCCAGCTTGCGCATCTCCGCCTTGAGCTGGCCGCCCCACACGGACTTCGGGTAGTTGAAGCCCTGGTACGCCCAGCCGTCGCCGCCGCGGCGCCGCATCCAGATGTGCGGGCCGTGCGAACCGCTGATGAACGTGCGGAAGATGTGGATGATCTGGGTCTTCAGCCCGAACCGCTCGCGGTCGTCGAACAGGCGCTGCAGCACCCGGGACGCGACGATGCCGCCGCCGCGGATCACGACCGTGCCCGGCCGGGTCTTCAGGAACTCGTACACCTGCTCGTGCGGCTCGTAGGCGTTCACCACGTGCTGGTAGTCGCCGTACTTCTGGCGGAACTCCTGCAGGTCGGGCAGGAACTTCAGCCCCGGGTAGCCGATGGCGATGTGCGCGAAGCGGGACCGGAACACGATGCGCTTGGTGGCCGAGGCGCCCTCGGGCGGGGTGACCACCGTGAAGTAGCCGCCGCCGTGCCTGCGGCGCACCATGCGGACCTGGCCCTTGACGAGCATGTCCCAGTAGTTGATGCGCCGGGCCTCACGCTCCAGGTGCCGGAAGACCGTGCCGGCCCGGGGCGTCCAGTAGTCGTTGAGTATCGGCTCGGTGAACAGCTGCCAGAGGTAGGAGATCTTCTTCTCCCGCCAGGCCTCCTCCACGCCGTACGACGGGAAGCCCCAGATGTTGTCGGGGCGGGAGGCGGAGTCCGAGCGGATGCGCTCGGGCCTTGGGATCTGCGAGCACCGCGTGAGGAACTCGTAGGTCTGCCAAGGATGGTCGATGTTGGAGACGACCCGCATCTGCGAGGTGGGCACCCCGTAGATCCTCAGGTAGTCAAGCGTGACGAACGACCCGATGCCCCCGCCGATGGTCAGGAAGGGGATGTCGTACATCGGGATTCCGGCCGCCGCGACCATCTGGTCGCTCCACTGGGGGGCGGCCAAGAGCTCCGGCGTCAGGTCGCCGGGCGTCGGGGGTGTTTGTGGCGTGGCCAAAGCGAACGTTCCTACTCTACGAGGCCGTGATCGGCTTGATCGGAACAGTAGTCTCGGCACGCGCCGCTGACGAGTGGGACAAAAGAGCCCGAACTCTCCCCCGCGCCCCCGCTCCCCACCGCGCGTGCCACAGATCAGACGCCCGATCGGCGCCCTGAGTTGGCCGCGCCGCCCGGACCGGCCATTACGGATCCGTGACGGCCGTCCCGCCGGGGCCGGCTCAGACCCCGGTGAACACCTTGTTGACGTCCGCGGTGACGAGCACGCCGTAGATCCCGCCGCCCTCGCGCTCCACGAGGAGGTACTCCCCGGAAGGGGAGCCGCGCATGGCGTCGAGCAGGGCCTCGCCCGACAGGTCGGCGGGCAGCACCAGGGACGGCTCCAGGGTGCGGGCCAGTGACCCGACGGTCACCCACGGGCGCCGCTGCTCGGGTGTGGCCGTCACCGCGGCCTCGTTGACGATGGCGATGGGGGTGCCCTCGTGGTCGACCACCACCATGGCGCCCGCCTGGGCCTGCCGCGCCCGGCGCATGGCCTCGGCCAGCGGCACCTCGGCGGTCACCGGGATGGCCCGCCGGGCCAGCGAGCGGGCCTGGAGCTGCGGCATGCGGGCGCGCACCCGGGCCACCCGCAGCGACTGGCTGGCACCGATCCAGATGAAGGAGGCCAGCAGCACCGACCACAGCAGCAGGCTCCAGCTCGTCTCCTGCCCGCTCATCGCCGGCGCCGCGAGCGCGTACAGCACCAGGACGACGGCGAGGCCCCGGCCGAACCACGCGGCGGCCAGTGTGCCCTTGCCGCTGTCACGGGTGAGCTTCCACACGCCGGCGCGCAGCATGCGGCCGCCGTCAAGCGGCAGGCCGGGCAGCAGGTTGAACACCCCGACGATCAGGTTGGAGATCCACAGTTGCCAGACCAGCACGTGCGGGATGGTGCCCATGGGCAGCAGGGTGCTGGCGACGTACCCCACGGCGGCGAGGCCGAGGGACAGCAGCGGGCCGGCGAACGCGACCAGGAACTCCCGGGAGGGGGTCTCGGGCTCGCGCTCGATCTCCGAGACGCCGCCGAGCAGGTACAGCGTGATGCGCTTGACCGGCAGGCCGAAGTACCGGGCCACCACACAGTGGGCCAGTTCGTGCAGCAGCACCGAGACGTAGAGGAAGACGGCGAAGACGAAGGCCACCAGGTAGGTGACCACGGTGTCCCGGTCGGGCAGCTCCATGGCCACCATGGGCTGGAACGTGTACGTGATGAACGCCGCGACGATCAACCAGGTCGGCGAGACGTAGACGGGGATGCCGAACGGGCGCCCCATGCGCAGCCCCGGGGACTCAGGCCGTTGCGGGGTCTGGGTGCTCATGATGGTCTGTGTTCCTCCTTGTGCTCGATGCTACGCGCCCGAAGCGCATGATCAGCCGTCCGGACCGAGGCGAAGGACGTGAAGTGTCGGCACACTGCCCTACAGTTTCGAGGATGAGCATCACGGAGCCGCCGGCGGTGGTCGGCAGTCTGTCCCCCTCCCGGGCCGGCGACTACATGACGTGCCCCTTGCTCTACCGCTTCCGGGTGATCGACCGCCTGCCCGAGAAGCCCTCCCCCGCCGCCGTGCGCGGCACCCTGGTGCACGCGGTGCTGGAGCGGCTGTACGACCTGCCGCCGGGTGAGCGCACCGTCGCGGCGGCGCAGGCCCTGCTGGACCCGCAGTGGGCGCGGCTGCTCGGCGAGACCCCCGAGTACGCCTCGCTGTTCACCGACGACGCCGAGCGCGAGCAGTGGCTCGCCCAGGCCCGGCAGATGGTGGAGCGCTACTTCGCCCTGGAGGACCCGAACCGGCTGCAGCCCGCCCAGCGCGAGCTGTACGTCGAGGCGGTGCTGGACAGCGGGCTGATGCTGCGCGGCTACATCGACCGGCTGGACGTCGCGCCGTCGGGGGACGTGCGGGTGGTCGACTACAAGACCGGCAGCGCGCCGGGGCGCGATTTCGAGGCCAAGGCGCTGTTCCAGATGAAGTTCTACGCCCTGGTGCTGTGGCGGCTGCACGGCACCGTCCCGCGTCTCCTGCAGTTGATGTACCTCGGCAACGGCGAGGTGCTGCGGTACGCCCCGGACGAGGCCGACCTGCGGGCCACCGAGCGCAAGGTGCAGGCCCTGTGGGAGGCCATCGAGCGGTCGCTCACCACCCGCGAGTGGCGGGCCCGCCGCAGCCGCCTGTGCGACTGGTGCGATCACCAGGCCATCTGCCCGGAGTGGGGCGGCACTCCCCCGCCCGTGCCGGACCGCCGTCCCGGCGACACCGTGCGGGGCGCCCGCCGCGCCGCCACCGACGAGTTGTGACCCCGCTACGAGCCGTTGTGCCCGCACGTCCGCTCGGCGAGGCCGCGCAGGGCCCTGTCCGAGGGGGAGCCGGGCTCGACGCTGTAGAGCAGCAGGGTCTGGTCGGGCTCGGCCGGCAGCGACATCGCCTGGTAGGTCAGCGTCATGGTGCCCACCGCCGGGTGGCGGTAGCGCTTGACGCCCACGAGGAGCTCGGTGACGTCGTGCCTCGCCCACATGCGGGCGAACTCCGGGCTGCCGGCCAGCAGGTCGTGGACGAGCTGGTGCATCAGCGGGTCGTCCGGGCGGCGGCCGGCCTCGAACTGCAGGGTCGCGGCGACCTCGGCGGCCACCGCCTCCCAGTCGGGGTAGATGTCCCGCACGCGGCCGTCGAGGAACATCAGCCGCGCGAGGTTCCGCTCGGACGCCGGCCGGCCCGTGAGGTCGATGCCGTGGTACAGCTCGCGGCCGAGGCGGTTGACGGCGAGCAGGTCGGTGCGGCGGCCGAGGATCATGGCGGGCACTCCCCCGCGTTCCAGCATGCCGAGCAGTTGCCAGGTCTCCGGCCTGACCCGCTGCGGCGGGATGCTCTTCTTCGCGGTGGGCCGTTGGGCGGAGAGGTTGGCCAGGTGGACGCGCTCGGTGCAGTCGAGGCGCAGCGCGCGGGCGATGGCGTCGAGCACGACCGGCGAGACGTTGCCGCAGCGGCCCTGCTCCAGCCGGGTGTAGTAGTCGACGCTGACCCCGGCCAGGTGCGCGAGCTCCTCACGGCGCAGGCCGGGCACGCGGCGCCGCCCGGGCACGACCGGGCCGCCCGTGTGCTCCGGGGTCAGCCGGGCGCGGCGGGAACGAAGGAAATCACCCAGCGTGATGGCGGGATTAGCCATACGTCCGGCATATCCGCTTTGCGGTTATATGTAGCTCGCTAAATGGTTAAGAGTGGGACTCGCCATCCCCCTACGGACAGGGCGAGGTAGAAGCCCCCTCATGGCCGCGTGGCGTGGTTGCCTGGAAGGCATACATACCCGGGTCCGCGATGAGGGAGGAATGGCCACCATGAGCACCGTGACCGCGTGGCGCGAGACGCCAGAGGCTTCCCGTGCCGTCCGGAACACCTCGGACGGGGCGGCACCCGGCCGCTCGGAGCAGGGACGGCAGGCGTGCACGCTTGACGAGGAACGGCGGCAGTTCGCCTCGGACGCCGCGCACCGGTTGCGGACCCCCCTTGCCGGGCTGCGCGCCGAATTGGAGGAGGCCGGGCTGCACCCCGGCGAGACCGATCTTTACGACTTGGTCAAGCGGACGTTGCGCGCCGTGGACCGGCTGGAGGAGGCCGTCGCGGAGCTCGGAGGGATCGGCGAGGTGTCCCGCGCGGACGAACGGGAGCGGGTCGACCTCGGGCGGCTGGCCCGCGAGGAGACCGCCCGCCGGCCCGACCGGGGCATGGTGCGCCTGGCGCTGGTACCTGGAGTGGCCGCCGACGCCTGCCACGCGGAGCTGCGCCGGGTGTTCACCGTCCTGCTGGACGGCGCGCGGGACCGGTCCGAGGGCATGGTGCTCGTGGAGGTGCGCCGCGACGGCCCGGCCGCCGTCCTGATGGTGACGGCGGGGCCGCCGACCGCCCCCGCGCGGGCCTTCACCCGCCTGGACACCGCCGGCGGCGGGGGCCGCCTCGGCCTGTCGGTCGCCCACGCCTTCGCCCGCGTGCACGACGGGCGCCTGGACGTCCACGGCACGGCGTCGTTCACCCTGCGGCTCCCTGCGGCTCCCGGCCGGTAAGCGCTGTCCGGGGCTCGTCCGCTCGTCCGGGAGGAGGAGGGCCATATCCGCCTGTGGAAGGGTGGGTGCCGGGATGGGAGTCCTAAATTGAGAGGGTGCGTACGAGCCCCCGTGATGTGCGGTCCTGGTGGAGAGCCCACCCCCTGATCGGTGACTCCCTCATGGCGGCGCTCGTGGCGGGCATGTCGATCACGCTGGTCCTCCTCGCCCGGCGGTACGGCCTGGCCGGCGCGGAGGGGCACCGTCCGCCGGACGCCGTGAGCCTCACGCTGATCACGCTCGGCTGCCTGACCCTCGCGGGGCGGCGCGCGTGGCCGCTGGTGCTGCTGTGCGTGGCCGAGGTGCAGCAGGTCGTCCTGGCGGCGCTGGACTACGACGGCGGCGTCACCAGGCTGGCGTCGCTCATCCTGCTGTACAGCGTGGCGGCCTACCGGGGGCTGGCGCTGAGCCTCGCGGCGGCGGGGGCGGCCCTGCTGGGGTACGCCACCGCCCTCGGGGTGTCCGGCAACCCGCGGGAGTGGACCCAGCACGCCCTGGCCTTCGTGATGGCGGTGACGGTCTGGGTGGTCGGGCGGTCGGTGCGCCTGCGCCGGGCCTACCTCGCCGAACTGGTGGACCGCGCCGAACGGCTGGAGCGGGCCAGGGACGCCGACACCCGGGCCGCCCGCGCGGAGGAGCGGTCCCGCATCGCCCGTGAGCTGCACGACGTCGTCGCCCACCACGTGAGCGTGATGACGGTGCAGGCCGCCGCCGCCCGCAAGGTACTCGACACCCGTCCCGAGGCGGCCAAGGACGCGCTGGTGGCCATCGAGGAGATGGGCAGGACGGCGATGCGCGAGATGCGCGGCATCGTCGGCGTCCTGCGCACCGACGGCGACACCGGCGAGCTGACCCCGCAACCCGGCATGGTGGACCTGCCCGGCCTGGTGGACCAGATGCGCGAGGCCGGCCTGCGCGCCCAGCTCTGGGTGGAGGGCGACCAGCGCCCCCTGCCCCCCGGCATCGACCTGGCCGCCTACCGCCTGGTCCAGGAGGCCCTGACCAACAGCCTGCGCCACGCGGGCCCCGCGGCCCGCGCGTGGGTGACGGTCCGCCACGAGCCGTCCGGCCTGACCGTCCACGTGGAGGACGACGGCCGCGGCGGGCCCGGCGCGTTCACCCGGGGTCCCGACGACCGCCCCGGCCACGGCCTGGTCGGCATACGCGAGCGTGTCGCCCTTTATGGTGGAATCCTACGAATCGGCCCGCGTCAGGGAGGCGGATTCGAGGTCCGTGCCCGTTTCCCCCTCAAGGACTGACACATGACGATCAGGGTGCTGCTGGTGGACGACCAGCCGCTGCTGCGCACCGGTTTCCGCCTGATCCTGGAGGCCGAGCCCGACATCACGGTGGTCGGCGAGGCCGGCAACGGCTCCACCGCCATGGACCAGTCCCGCGCCCTGCTCCCCGACGTCGTGCTTATGGACATCCGCATGCCCGGCGTCGACGGCATAGACGCCACCCGGAGGATCGTCCGCGACGCCGCCCCCGGCGCCCACGTCCCGAGAGTCCTCGTCCTGACGACCTTCGACCTGGACGAGTACATAGTGGAAGCCCTGAGGGCGGGCGCCAGTGGCTTCCTTCTGAAGGACGTCCCTCCCGACGAGCTGGTCCAGGCCATCCGCGTGGTGGCCGCCGGCGACGCCATCGTCGCCCCCAGCGTCACCCGCCGCCTCCTGGACAAGTTCGCCCAGAGGCTCCCCTCCGCCCACCAGCAGGCCACCCCCGCCCGCGTGGGCCGCCTGACGGAACGCGAACTGGAAGTCCTCCGCCTGATCGCCCGGGGCATGTCCAACGCCGAGATCGCCGCCGAACTGGTCGTCAGCGAGACCACCGTCAAGACCCACGTGGGCAACGTCCTGACGAAGCTCTCCCTGCGCGACCGCGTCCAGGCCGTCGTCCTCGCCTACGAGACCGGGCTGATCACCCCCGGCGCCATCACCTGACGGAGCCGCCGTCAGGCGGATGTCAGCGCCTCGAACGCCACGTCGACGGAGATCGGGTCGTCGAGGGACAGCCGCCCGGTGTGCCGGCACACCAGGTCGTACCTCTCCTTGGAGAGCCGATACTCCTCGACCAGTTCCATCTCGTCGCCCGCCTGGTTGAGGAAGAAGATCAAATAGACGGGGATCCCTGCCGCGGCGTAGGCCGCCTTCTTGTCCACCGTGTCGGTGCGGAACGAGCTCTCCGGCGAGACGATCTCCACCACCAGGACGGCGTCCTTCGCGTACAGGCGCTTGTCGTCGGGCAGGCAGCGGTACACCGTGACGTCGGGTCGCCGGAGGTTCAGCGGAACGTCGCTGATCCGGACATCGATATCGGTCCCCACCATCAGGCACGGTTCCGGCTTCCGTGCCTGCTCCAGCATCGCGGCGAACCGCCTCCCTACACGGTTGTGCGGACGTGAAGCGCTCTCGCACTTGATGAGATGACCGTCGATCACTTCGATCGTCCGGCAGAAGTCCTCAGGCAACGCCGCGTAGTCCTCCGAGGTGATCTGCTCGGGAATCCAGCGGTACCAATCGCCGCCGTCGGGCACGCGGTTTGCCATGGCCATAGCTTAACGACCGCTCCTCGCTCCACAGAGTTCACGTCAACCCAACGTGTTGACATGAACACCCTAAGGAACCGTCAGGTGCGGGCGTGGCGGAACCGCTCATCCGGGAGGTACGACTTCCCCTCCTCGCCCGGTCACGGCGCGGGCCGTGGCCACGCTCGGGGTCATTCGGCGGGGACGGCGTCCTGCGGGTCCGGCCCGGCGGCGGGCACGGCGTCCTGCGGGGCGTTCTCCGGGAAGTGGCAGGCGACGCGGTGGCCGGTGACCAGTTCGGCGAGGGGGGGTTCCACCGTCTTGCAGATGTCCTGGGCCTTCCAGCAGCGGGTGTGGAAGCGGCAGGCGGGCGGAGGGTTCAGCGGGCTCGGGACGTCGCCCTGGAGGCGGATGCGCTCGCGTTCGGTGCGGCGCTTCACGTCGGGGATGGGGACGGCGGAGAGCAGGGCGTTGGTGTACGGGTGCATCGGCGACTCGTACAGGGCCTTGCTGTCGGCGATCTCGACGATCTTGCCGAGGTACATGACGGCCACGCGGTCGCTGATGTGGCGGACGACCGAGAGGTCGTGGGCGATGACGACGTAGGTGAGGTCGAGTTCGTTCTGGATGTCTTCCAGGAGGTTGACGACCTGGGCCTGGATGGAGACGTCCAGGGCGGACACCGGCTCGTCGGCGATGATCAGCTTGGGCTTCAGGGCCAGGGTGCGGGCGATGCCGATGCGCTGGCGCTGGCCGCCGGAGAACTCGTGCGGGTAGCGGTTGTAGTGCTCGGGGTTGAGGCCCACCAGTTCCAGGATGTCCTGGACGGCCTTCTTGGTGCCGTGCTCGGTCTTCACGCCCTGGATGCGGAACGGGGCGCCGACGATGGCGCCGACCGTGTGGCGGGGGTTGAGCGAGCTGTAGGGGTCCTGGAAGATCATCTGCATGTCGCGGCGCAGGGGGCGCAGGTCACCCTGCGACATGTGGGTGATGTCGTTGCCCTCGAAGACGATCTTGCCGCCGGTGGGCTCCAGGAGGCGGGTGATCAGCCGGCCGGTGGTGGTCTTGCCGCAGCCGGACTCGCCGACCAGCCCGAGGGTCTCGCCCTTCACCACGTCGAAGTCCAGGCCGTCCACCGCCCGCACCGCGCCGACCTGCCGCTTGAACAGGCCCTTGGTGACGGGGAAGTGCTTTTCCAGGCCCTGGACGGACAGCAGGGTCTCGGGCGCGCTCACACGGACTCCAGGTTCGGCTTGATCTCGTTCTCCCAGATGACGCGCCGCTCCTCGGGCGACAGGTGACAGCGCACCAGGTGACCGCCCTCGGTCTCCAGCAGCTCGGGCACGTCGGTGCGCGCGGCGCCGCCGGTGCGGTCCTCGTAGACGCACCGCGGGTGGAACGCGCAGCCAGGGGGGACGTTGATCAGAGAGGGCGGGGTGCCCTTGATGGGGATGAGCCGGTCGCCGCGGTCGCGGTCCAGCCGCGGCATCGAGCCGAGCAGGCCCCAGGTGTAGGGGTGCTCGGGGCGCTCGAAGATGTCGGTGGCGGTGCCGTACTCGATGCACTTGCCGCCGTACATCACCAGGATGTCGTCGGCCAGCTCGGCCACCACGCCGAGGTCGTGGGTGATGATGATCAGCGCGGAGTTGAACTCCTGCTGCAGGTCGCGCATCAGGTCGAGGATCTGCGCCTGCACGGTCACGTCGAGGGCCGTGGTGGGCTCGTCGGCGATCAGCAGCTCCGGATCGCACGACAGCGCCATCGCGATCATCGCGCGCTGCCGCATGCCGCCGGAGAACTCGTGCGGGTAGCTGTCCACCCGGCGCTCGGGCTGCGGGATGCCGACCCGGCCGAGCATGTCGATGGCGTGCTTGCGCGCCACCGCCTTGCTGACCTTGTTGTGGATGCGGTACGCCTCGATGATCTGCGCGCCGACGGTGTAGTAGGGGTGCATGGCCGACAGCGGATCCTGGAAGATCATCGCCATCTTCTTGCCGCGCAGGGTGCGCACGTGGTCGGCGCTCGCCGAGACCAGTTCCTCGTCGTCCAGCCAGATCTCCCCGGAGATCCGCGCCCGTCCGCCCTTGTGCAGGCCGAGGATGCCGAGGCTCGTCACGCTCTTGCCCGAGCCGGACTCGCCGACGATGCCGAGGGTGCGCCCGCGTTCCAACTGGAAGGACAGGCCGTCCACCGACTTCACCAGGCCGTCGTCGGTCGGGAAGTGGATGCGCAGGTCCTTCAGCTCAAGAAAGCTCACGCGAGCCTCACTCTCGGGTCGACCACCGCGTAGAGCAGGTCCACGACCAGGTTGGCCAGCACCACGAAGAACGCGGTGAGCAGCGTGACGCCGATGACCTTGGGCAGGTCCTGATTGGTGATCGCGTCGATGGCGTACTTGCCGATGCCGGGCAGCGAGAACGTGCTCTCGGTGAGCACCGCGCCGCCCATCAGCAGGCCGACGTCGAGGCCGAAGATGGTCACGATGGGGGTGAGCGCGCCGCGCAGGCCGTGTTTCGTGACGACCACGCGTTCCGGCAGGCCCTTGGCCCGTGCGGTGCGTATGTAGTCCTCGTTCATCGTCTCGAGCATGCCCGACCGGGTGAGCCGCGCGTACCCGGCCGCGTACAGGAAGGCCAGCGTGATCCAGGGCAGGATCATGCCGTACGCCCACAGCGCGGGATTGGCGAAGAACGGGGTGTAAGTGCCGCCCGGCGCGGTGATGGCCAGCGGGCGGCCGTAGCTGAACACGACGAGCGACACGATGCCGGTGAAGAAGATCGGGAGCGACACTCCGGCCAGCGCCACCGTCATCGCCGCCCGGTCGAAGACGCTGCCTCTTCGCAACGCGGACAACACACCGGTCGCCACGCCGGTGATGAGCCAGATGACCGCGGCCCCGAGGGCGAGGGAGAACGTGACCGGCAATCGGCCGATCAGATCGGGCCACACCGGGAGCTGGGTGATGAAGGAGTAGCCGAGACACGGGGCCGGGCAGTGCTCCGAGGCGGGACCGTAATCGTACTCGGCGCCGGCCACGATGCCCTTGGCGAACCGGCCGTACTGCACGATCAGCGGGTCGTTGAAGCCCAGCCGCTCGGCGGCGACCTTGATCTGCTCGGCGCCGGCCGTACGGCCGACGTACCGGGCCGCGAGGCTCTCGGAGGTGGCACCCGCCAGCCTCGGCACCAGGAAGAAGATGCCGAAGGTGATCATGCTCACGATGGCGAGCATGGCGACCGCCCAGATCAGGCGGCGGATGATGTAAGTGACCACTGTCCCCCCGGCTCCGGGGGCCGGCCGGTGCGCCGGCCCCCTGCCGTGTTCACGCTTGTAGACGGATCTGTCAGGTAGGGCACGGACCGCCAGATGTTACTGGAGGCCCATGTTCAGGTAGTCGTACATGCCGAACGCGTCACTGTAGTACACGTTCGTGACACCCTTGCCGCGGATGAGCAGGCTCTTCGCCCACAGGCCGGGCAGCACGAAGGCGTTGTCCATGACCATCTGGTCGATCTGGCCCCAGATGGCCTCGCGCTTGGCGGTGTCGGTCTCCAGCGAGGCCTGGTCGAGCAGCTTGTCGACCTCGGGGATGCGGACGCTGATGTTGGACGAGCCACCGGTCTCGCGGATGACGCGGCTGTCGACGATCTGCTGGAGGAAGCCGTAGCCGTCCGGCCAGTCGGCACCCCAGCCGTTGACGACCAGGCCCAGCTTGTTGTCCTTGGCGTAGCCCGGCTTGCCGGCGTACAGCGCGAAGTAGTCGGCCTGCGGGAACGGCTTCAGCGTGAGCTTGATGCCGACCTTGCCCAGGGACTGCTGGAGCGCCTCGGCGGCCGCCTTCTCCTTGGGACGCTCGGCCCGGTAGGCGATGTTGGTCTCGAAGCCGTTCGGCTGGCCGCAGGCGGTCAGGTGCTCCTTGGCCTTGGCGACGTCGCCGTGGCCGTCCGCGCCGCTCGGGTACGGGTTGATGTCCTTGTGGCCGGGGATGCCCGGGGGCAGCAGGCTCGTCGCGATCTGGCCGCCGGAGAACTCGCCTCCATAAGCGGTCTGGTAGGCGACCTTGTCCGCGGCGTACTGCACGGCCTTGCGGCAGTCGAGGTTGTCCAGCGGCGCGACGTTGCCGTTCACCGAGGTGTACCAGAGCCGGGTGATGGTCGGGTTGTCGGTGCCGGCCTTCAGCGCCGGGTCGGTCAGCACGCGGCCGAGGGTGGCCGGCTGGGCGCCGGTGCCCGCGATGTCGACGTGCAGGTCGCCGGACAGCAGACGGTTGTCGATGTCGTCGGCGTTGACGTTGACCGTGACCTCGTAGCCGTCGGGCAGGGCCTTGCGGTTGGGGTCGGTCGCCGGGTCCCAGCTCTCGTTGCGGACCAGGTTGAAGCCCTTGCCGATCTCGTTCTTGTCGAACTTGTACGGCCCGGAGGAGATGATGTGCTCCTGGTACTTGGCGCCGGTGTCCTTGGCCTCGGGCACGGGGATCGTCGCCGGGAGCTGCGCGAAGTAGTCGAAGCCGCTGTAGGGCTGCTTGAGGTGGAAGACGATCGTGCGGTCGTCGGGGGTCTCGATCGCGCTGTCGGTGTTGACGCCCTTGGACTTGTAGGGGCCCTTGTAGTCCTTGGGGAGGTCCAGGGTGTCGTTGAAGTAGGTGTACCCGTCGGGGAACACCTCCTTGTCGAGGGAACGCAGCACGCCGTACTTGACGTCCTTGGACGTGATGGGGGTGCCGTCCTCGAACTTGACGCCCTCGCGGAGCTTGTACGTCCAGGTCTTGGCGTCGTCGCTCGGGGTGCCGAGGCTCTCGGCGAGGTCGGGGACGAGCTCGCTGCTCTCCTTGCCCGGGGCCGGCTTGAACATCACCAGGGAGCGGCCGTAGAGGCGGATGAAGTCCCAGGAGTAGCCGTAGTAGGTGTCGGCCGGGTCCAGCGAGTCCCAGTCACCGGAGTTGGCGAACTTGAGGATGCCGCCCTTCTTGTCGGACGGGTTGAACACCTGGGTGAGGGCCGCGTTGAACTCGGCCTTGGCACCTCCCCCCTCCGGTGCCGCCGAGCCGGACTGGCTCGCCGCCGGAGTGCCGCCGCCACCACAGGCGGACAGCCCTAGGGCGAGTACCGCACTGAGGGCGGTCACCCCCAGCGTGGACTTTCTCTTCATCTGAGCAACCCCTTGTTGTCGGTTTGTCGGAGCCAGGGAACTGAACGGGGACGGAAGCGAGCTCACCGGGCCCTCGGGTCGAGAGCGTCACGGAGACCGTCGCCGAAGAGGTTGAAGGCCAGCACGGTGATGAAGATCGCCATACCGGGGAAGAACATGAAGTGCGGGATCGTGTAGAAACGCACCGCCTCGGACAACATGCCGCCCCACGTCGCCGTGGGCGGCCGCACGCCCACGCCGAGGAACGACAGCGCCGCCTCGAAGAGGATGTTCGTCGGGATCAGCAGGGTCGAGTAGACCAGGATCGGCGCCACGAGGTTCGGCAGCATCTCGCGGAAGATGATGTACGGGCCCCGCGCGCCGAGGCTGCGGGCGGCGTCCACGAACTCGCGCTCGCGCAGCGACAGGGTCTGGCCCCGCATGATGCGGCCGATGTACGGCCAGTTGAAGAAGCCGATGATGAAGACGAGCAGCGAGACCCGCAGCGCGTCGCCGGAGAGACCGAAGGCGTCGTCCGGCACGACGCCGGCCAGCGCGATGGCGAAGACCAGCAGGGGGAAGGCGAGGAAGACGTCCATCGTCTTGCTGATCACCGAGTCGACCCAGCCGCCGAAGTACCCCGCGACGACGCCGAGCACGGTGCCGATCACCACCGACAGCAGGGTGGCGAGGAAGGCGATGAGCAGGGAGATGCGGGCACCGTAGATCACCCGGCTGAAGATGTCGCGGCCGTTGACCGGCTCGACGCCGAACAGGTGCTGCCAGCTGATGCCGGTGCCGTCCTTGGGGGCCAGGGTCTCCGAACTGATGAGGTCCTGGTTGAAGTCGTTGGGCGGGTGGCCGATCACGCTGACGATCAGCGGCGCGAAGATCGCCACCAGGATGAGGAAGACCACGACGCCGGCGCCCGCGAGCGCGACCTTGTCGCGTTTCAGGCGGATCCATGCGATCTGCCCCAGTGACCGCCCTTGGATCACCTTGGCGGGTGACCCCTCCACCACGGCGTCGGGCGCGGCCGTCGCGTCCGAGCCGGAGACGTCGAGCGGTGCGGTCATGGTGTCGGCCCCCTGGATCCCAGACGACGTGGTCGCACGGCGCGCCGCCCGGCCGGGTAGCGGGCACGCGCCGCCCATACTTTGGCGCGGCAGGTCGCGTTCACGACCCCCGGACGCAGAATCTACGTGCTGAGCTGCACTGACCAGTACTTGAGCGCGCTATGTGGCTCAACTGTGATTCACGCGAAATTCATTCGTATCGATCTTGAACCGTTTGTCCCGCCCAGTTCCCGGTTCTGTCCCGGAACCGTGACACGCCTCCAGACCCCCGCCCGCACCGCCGTTCCGAACCCACCCACCCCCTCGACCCCACCCCTCGGCCTACGGGCCACCGATCACATTCACCCCATCCGGCCGCCGTTCCCTCCCCCACCGCCGTTACCAAACCGCAACCTCCCATCCACCTCCCCCACCCGCGTGGACGCCCCAGGCCGCCCCTCGGGATATCTGACGCGACGGCGGCGCCGCGTCGCCGGGACGTGACCCGGCGAACCCCGCGCCGCCGTGCGGTGGGCCACCGGCGGGCGGGCCGGGCCGCGGAAGATGAAAGGACGTCAGTTGATCCCGCGGCGCTTGAGTATCGCTTCGATGTCGGCGAGGTCGTCGTCCGCGGCGGGAGCGGCCGAACGGGACGGGATCGGGTTGGGCTTGGTGGGAGCGGTCGCCGAGGCCGGGGCGGAGCGCGCACCGGAAGCGGCCGTGGCCGTCGAGGCGGCACGCCCGGACCTGGCCGGCCGCGCGGCGCGTCCCCTCCGGCGCAGGACACCCGAGACGAGGAAGAGCACCGCCGACAGCGCCGCGACGCCGACCCCCGCCCAGACCATGGGCGAGAACACCAGCCCGGTGACGAAGCCCGCCACCGCCGTGCCCATCTTCCAGATCGCCGGAAGCGCCCCGGTGAGATACGCCGCGATCGGCACGAGCGACCACGCGAGCCCCCGCAGCCCCGCCCCCGCGCCCCGCCTGCGCATCACCAGGAAACTCAGCACCACCCCGGCCGCCGTCAGCCCCACACACAACGGAAACCAGGCGATCTGGTCGAAGTTCATAACGGCTCGCCCCTTGTCGTCCGACGCCTCCCCTGCCCTTCCATCCTGGCACGCGCCTCCCGCCCCGTTTCTCCTCCTGAAGGATGGCCCGCCCCCTAGGGGAGGATGACCCAGCTTCTCCGCGCGCGTGGCCCCGAAACGAGCGCCGGTCCAGGCGGGATCGCCTGGACCGGCGCGAAGGCGAGGCCGGTCGCGGGACTACGCCCGGGTCCACCTCTGGGTGGCCTGGCCGTTGCAACTGGCGACGGTCACGCCGGAGGAGTTGCCGGTGCCGGTGACGCTGAGGCACAGGTTGTTGGCGGCGCTGGTCACGGTGCCGTTGGAGTTGAACGTCCAGCGCTGGTTGGAGTTGCTGTGGCAGTCGTAGAGCTGGATGCGGGTGCCCGAGCCGCCGCCGGTCGGCACGTCCAGGCACTTGTTCATCGTCACCAGACGGCCGGAGCCGTCGTGGGTGAACCTCTGGTTGGCGTTGGTGTGGCAGTCATAGATCTGCAACTGGGTGCCGTTGGCGGTGGCGCTGTTCGGCGAGTCCACGCACCGGCCGGCCCCTTCGTTACGCAGCCGGAACGAGGTCCCGGAGGTCGGGGTCGGCGTCGGGGTCGGGGTCACTGTGGGGGTGACGGTTGGGGTGACGGTGGGGGTGGGGTTGGCGCCGGTGAGGCCGAAGAATTCGATGGCGCGCAGGCCCATGCCGCTGGAGGGGAGGGAGTGGCCGGCGCCTTGGATGCTGTAGGCCTCGACGCGGACGGTTCCGGTGGTG
>NZ_JBDPMD010000071.1:0-35302 GCF_039871875.1 Sphaerisporangium sp. B11E5
ACCGCCACCCACCGACCCCAACACCCCAGCCCACCACCGACCCCAACACCCCAGCCCACCACCGACCCCAACACCCCGGCCCACCACCGACCTCAGCACCTCGGCCTACCATCGACCTCAGCACTCAGCACCCGACCCGCCGGTTGCGTCCCCGACCGGCGCCGCGACGGCGGGACGTGGTACGGCGAACCCGGCGCCGTTGTACGGCGCTCGACCAACCGAGACCGTGGGCGGCCGCTCATAGCATGGCCCGCCCTCCAAGCGCCGGGGAGCCTTCCGGCTCGGGCTGTGTTTTCAAGGGCTTCGCCCCGTTCAACCCCGAAACCTCACTTCGGCTGCTGTGGTCATTGCCCACCCGGTAGAGATTCCCCACTCCAGGTCGGCCTGCCCACCCAAACCCCCACGGCCAGTACGACATCTACCACCACCCCACCGGCCACGGCCGGCACGACATCCACCACCGCGCCAGGCGCCTCTCCTCCCAGGGGAGCGGTGGCCCAGGACAGGGCGCGCCTCCCGCCCGCTGGGGTGCTTCCTGACCGCGACGACGCGGCGGGACGTGGTGCGGCGTGTTCGGCGCCGTGTCAGGTCGGGGGGTCCAGGAGGCGGATGCGGACGGCGCGGAAGTGGCGTGGGGTGTCCTGGAGGACGGTGAGTCTGGGGTCGGGGACGTCGAGGAAGGGCTGGGTCTCCAGGGCGAAGAGGGGGGCCAGGCGGCGGTCGGCGCGTAGGGGGGTCATGGTGCGGCGGTCGCCGCCGAGGATCACCGCGTCGAGGGTGGGGGCGTGGGGGACGAGGACGCGGGCGGCGGTGTCGGCGGCGGCCTGGGTCGCCTCGGCGACCTGTTTGTCGCGGCGGCGGGCGAAGCGCTGCTGGGACCAACCGCCGGCCGCGCTGCGGCCGTGCACCTGACGGGAACCCACCTTGGAGACGACCAGGGTGGTGCCCTCGAAAACACCGACCGCGTGGCCGCCCAGGCGGACCAACAGGACGCCGACCCGGCGTGAGGCCACCGCGTGCGCCACCAGGGCCTCCAGGAGAAGGCCGCCGCCGGGATCCGGCGACAGGCCGCCCTCGACGCGCGGCAGCAGATCACCGTCAGGACGCGGCAGCGGACCGCCGTCAGGACGTAGCAGCGGGCCGCCGCCGGTCAGCGAGTCACCCTCGGAAACCGGCAGTGGCCTGCCCTCAGAGCCGGGCAGTGGGGCGCCCTCAAAGCGTGGCGGCGGGTCATCGTCAGGACGGGGCGGCGGGCCGCCGCCGGTCAGCGAGTCGCCTTCGGGGAGCGGCGGCCGGACGGCCTCACGGCGGGGCGGAGGATCAACACCCGGACGCGGATCAACACCCGGACGCGGATCAACACCCGGACGCGGATCAACACCCGGACGTGGTGGCAGGCCGCCGTCGGTGGGTGGGGTGTCCTTGGGATCTGACGGCAGGGGGCGGGCGTCGAGACGGGGAAGTGGAGGGAAGGGGACGTGGCACTCCGCCACGGTGCCGTCCTGGGCGTGGACGTGGATGACGTCGCCGTCTATGGATACCTTCGCCGGGCCGTGGCGGTGGGTGAAGCCGGCGAGCCAGGTCTCCAGGCGTTCGGCGGGGACCGGGATCCAGCGTCCTCCTCCGGCGGCGGGTCGTGACGTCATGCCGCCGAACGATACCTGTCCTGGGGAGGCGTCACTGAGGACGGATCTTGATTACAAACGGTTACAAACCTTGCCATGGGCCGTAAAACAAGGATGTCGGTCCAACAGTATGAAAAATGTGGGTGAACTCCGGCCACAGCGGTATCAATCGGGCAGGAAACCGCAGGACAATCCCCATGTGACGGTCCCACTTCCTCTCCCGGGGTCCACCCTTCCGGGAACCGCTGCCACCTTCGGTGCGCAGCCGGCACCTCACGCAGGGCGATCGTACGGCGCGGGGGACGGCCCGGTGACCTTCCTGCCGATCGTCGATCTCGACTCGGGCGGGGTCATCGCCATCGAGGCGTCCACCGCCCCGCAGCCCGACGAGCCGGACAGCCGTGGCCCGGGGTACGTCGATCCGGCGCGCGGCTACGTCGACCAGGGGTCCCCGTACGGGCACTACGGCGAGCCGGTGCGCAGCGACCACACGCCACGTCACGGCGCCCCTGGGCGGCTCGGCGAGGAGAGCGACATCTCCGCCACCGTCGCCGCCGCGCACGCGGCCTCCCGGGAGGAGGCGCTGCTTCCTCTGGTGCTGTCGGTGCCGTCGCGAGCGGTGATCGAGGGCTCGGCGGCCATGGCGCCGCTGCACGAGGCGATGCGGGCCACCAAACGCCGGCCACGCGAGGTGATCCTGGTGGTCGCGGGCGACTTCGCGGCCGAGGACCGGCGTGCCCTGCTGGTCGGGATCGACGGGCTGCGCACCGTGGGTTACCTGGTGGCCCTCGGCGGGCTCGGCGCCTCGCACCTGCCGCTGGACCTGATCGCCGACGCCGCGCCGTACGCCGCCGTCCTGTCGCCCGGCCTGGTGGACCGCATCCCGGCCGACCCGCGCCGCAGTTCGGTCGGCGAGGCGATCGCCCGCATGGCGACCGGCATGGGGGTGCACGTCCTCGCGCCGGGTGTGCGCGACGAGACCCAGCTCGCCGCGCTGCGCCGCTGGGGGATCCGGCTGGCGCAGGGCCCGCTGCTCGCCCCGCTCGACTGGCGCCCCTCGCACGGCAGGGTGCGCGTCCCCCTCCCGGTCCCGGCGGAGGAGCAGGAGCCGAGCACCGTGGACCTCGGCCCCCGGGTGCAGGAGTTCCTCATGCCCGCCGTGACGCTCGACGTCGGGGCCACGGCGGAGAACGTCGTGGACGCCCTCGGCACCGAGCCGTCCATCACCAGCGTCATCCTGGTGGACGAGTACCAGCGCCCCCGGGGCAGCGTGGACCGCAGCCGCTTCCTGCTGTCCATCGCCGGGCCGTACGGCCACGCCCTGCACGCCAAGAAGCCCGCCCAGCGGCTCGCCGACCCGCCGCGCGTGGTGCCGAAGACCACGCCGGCCATCGCCGCCATGCAGCTCGCCGGCAGGGACGCCGCCCGGGTGTACGACGACCTGGTGGTGGTGGACGAGGTGGGCCGCTGCATGGGCATCGTGCACGTCGGCGACCTGATCCGCCACGCCGCGGGCGGCGCCTCCCGCTGAGCCGGCGCTAAGCCGCTTCCAGCCACGCGGGGGGTTCGACGATCTCGGCGACGGCGCAGGCGAGGGTCGCGGCGCCGTTGCTGAGCATCAGCACGTGGTCGCCCGGTCCGGCCGCGCCGGTCGTGACCAGATGGTCCAGCGCCACCACCGGGTCGCAGGTGCCGAGATGGCCGAGGCGGCGGCCGAAGTCGAGCATTCCGCGGGCGGGATCGATGCCGAGGGGGCCGAGCACGCTCTCCACGTAGGGCCGCGCGCCGGTGAACACGTGCGCGACCCGGGTGACCCGGGACGCGGGCACCTCGGCCTCGGCCAGGGTGCGGCGGGCGAGTTCGGTCCTGGCCCGGGACAGGGCCTCCTTGGCCGCGTCGAACGCCGCGGGTTCGCGCCGCCGGTAGTCGGCGAACCGGGCCCCCACGTCGGGGGGCCGGCCGAGGGCGGGCTCGGGCGGGAACAGCGGGATCCCGCTGCGGAACAGCTCCTCCAGCCAGGGCACCGTCATCGACCCGGCGGCGCGCAGCCGGGCGAAACCCCCGCGCCGCGACAGCAGCACGGCCGCCCCGGCGTCCCCGCTGATGGACGCCCGGTTGGTGCCCGCCCCGGCGGCGTAGCGCCAGCGGTCGAACATCGGCGGCCCGAAGTTGTCGGCCCCGGTGACCAGCGCCGCGGTCCGGTCGCGCGCCGACAAAAAGCACGCGGCGAACTCCATGCCGCCGAGCATCCCGCTGCACTGCTGCCTGATCTCCATGGAGGGCACCGTGCCGCCGACCACCCGGCGCTGCACGTACGTGTGCGGCGGCCACCCCTCGGGCCCGTGCGGCAGGATGCAGGCGTACATGACCACCGCGACGTCCGCGCTCCGGTGTCCCGACCGCGCCAGCGCCGTCTGTGCCGCCTCGGCGGCCATCTCGGGGGCGGGCCGCTCCCCCGCGACCGCGACCCCCGTCCACCCGCTGTCCGCCGCCTCCGCCGCCCCGGGCACCCCGCGCCTGGCCGCCTCCCGGGTGTCGAGCACGCGGGGCAGGCAGACGCCCACCCCGGCGATGTACATGCCGTCCAGCCTCACGGCCGCACCCCCCGAGGATGGGCGCCGGGGACGTCGCGGACCCCGGTCACCGCGCCACCCCGCCGGGCACGGACCGCGACAGGACCGTTCTCCCCGGCGACGCCGCACGAGGAGTGTGCCCCTCGGGGGCGACGGCACGGGGAACGCTCCCTTCAGCGGCGACGGCACGGGAACCGTCCCTCTCGGCGGCGACGGCACGGCAACCGTCCCCCTCGGCGACGGCCGCACGGAAACCGCTCCCTTCGGCGGCCGCCGCACGGGAACCGTCCCCATCGGCGACAGCCGCACGGGAACCGTCCCCCGGAGGTGGGGGTGTGACGTGGACCGGCACGGTGCGTGGGCCGCGGATGAACATGCCGCGGCGCCATTCCAGGCCTTCCGGTGGGACGGCGAGGGTCAGGCCGGGCAGGCCGAGGAGGGCCGTCAGGCCGACGCGCAGTTCGGTCCTGGCCAGGTCGGCGCCCAGGCAGAAGTGGCGGCCGTGGCCGAAGGCCAGGTGGGGGTTGGGGCTGCGGGCGGGGGTGAAGACGCCGGGGGCCTCGAACACCGCGGGGTCGCGGTTGGCGGCGTCGGTCAGGGGGACGACCACCTGGCCGGCTCGGACCAGGGTGCCGCCCAGACGGACGTCCTCGGTGGCGACGTGCGGGGCGCCGCCGGTGGCGACGAGGGAGCTCCAGCGGAGCATCTCCTCCACGGCGGGGGCGACCGCGCCGGGGACGGCCCGCAGTTCGTCCGCCCAGGCCGGGTCGGCGAAGACCATCAGGGCGCACATGGCGAGCTGGTTGGCGGTCGTCTCGTACCCGGCCATCAGCAGGCCCGCGCCGAGCACGGAGATCTCGCGCGGGGTGAGCCGCTCCGGCTCCGGGGCGGCCAGCAGCTCGGTGAGCAGGTCCGATCCCGGTTCGCCGCGGTCGAGCGCGGCCCGCCGGGCGGCCACCAGGTCGTCGAAGTACCGGCCGGCCTCCTCGTGGGCCGCCGCCACCTCCCGCGGGGCGAACGCGGTGGTGGACATCATGCGGTCCACCAGCGGGCGCAGCCGGTCCCGGTCGCCCGGGGGGATCCCGATGATCCTGGCGATGGCGCGGAACGCGAACGGCACGGTGAACGCCTCCACCAGATCGGCGGGCCCCGGCGCCGCCGCCATCGCGTCCAGCAGTTCCCCGGCGAGGGCCCGCAGCCACGGCGCCTGCTGCCGGGCCCGCCGCGCGGTGAAGGCGCGCAGCACCGCGCGCCGCCTGCGGGTGTGCACGGGAGGATCGCTGGTGGCGAGCGCCAGCGACTCCGGGGTGCGCGCGAACATCGGCCGGCCCGGGTAACGGGCCCTGCTGAACCGGTCGTCCGAGAGCACGGCCCTGACCTCGGCGTACCGGCTCACCACCAGCGCCTCGGCCCCGCCGGGAAGCCGCACGGCGCACGGCCCCGGCCGGGCGAGCAGTCCGTCGTACTCCTCCGGCGCCCGGACCCCGGGACGTTCCTGGAACGGGAAGGGCGGCGGCACGGCGCGGGGTGCGGCGGGCCGCCGGTTCGCCCCGGTGTGCGGCACGCCCGGGGGCCGGCCGGGGACGGGGTCGGTGGGCAGGGCGGTCACGTGAGGTCCTTTCCGAGCACGCCGGCGGCCAGGTAGGCGAGGAAGGTGGTCAGCAGGAACAGCGCGGCGGGGAGCAGGGGCCAGCGGGAGGCGCGGGCGCGCCAGAAGCGGTGCGCGCCGAAGGCGACGAACACCAGGGGCGGCAGGGCCAGCCACCCCCAGGGGGCGGCACCGGGGGCGTCCTGCCAGGGGCGGGTCAGCGTCAGCGACAGGACCACCGAGATCACGGCGCCGGCCACGGCGAACACGGCGGTGCGGTCCGCGCCGTACGCGACCGCGTAGCCCCGCTCGCCGGGGCGCGTGACCCGGGTGACCTTGCGTGCGTACTCCAGGTGCAGGAAGGCCGCGGTGACGGTGAACAGGGCCGGCACGGCGTGGAGGCTCGGCGCCAGGCCCTCCTTCTGGAGCATCCCGGCGTACAGATACAGGTTGAGCAGGATCTGCACCGGCGCGCTGACCAGGGTGGCGAGCCCGAGTTTCTCCTCGGGCGGCCAGCCCCACCGGCGGTCGGCGAGCAGCATCAGCAGGGCGTACCCGAGCTGCGCGGCCAGCACGGCGAGCACGACGCCCCGCGCGGCGTTGAGCGCCAGGACCGCGGCGGTGCCCGCGGCGATGAGCAGGCCGAGGTCGCGCACCCGCACCGCGCCGGCCGGCAGCGGGCGCCCCGGGTTGTGCACGCGGTCGTAGTCCAGGTCGCGGATGTCGTCCACGGCCCGCATGAGCAGCAACGTGATGCCGAACGTCGCGGCCGTGACCAGCGCCGCGCCGTCCGGCCGCCAGGCCGCCACCCGCGGGTCGGCCAGCGCGAACAGCGCGCTCACCCCCAGCGCCCAGGTGACCGCGTAGGTCAGGTAGAACGCGGGCGGGTAACTGCCGAGCACGTACCGCCAGAGCCGCGCCGCCGTCCCGGCCCGCTCCCCGGGGGACGCGGCCCCCGCGGCGCCGGCCGGCGGCGTGGTCACGGCCGTCCCGGCCGGCGGCGTGGTCACGGCCCCACCGCCCGGCTTCACCCCGGCGTCGTCCTGGACGGTCATGACGCCACCTCCGGCACGCGGTCCGTCCCGGCCGCGGCACCGGCGGGCGGGGAGTCGTCCGTGACGTCCTCAAGAAGACGCACGGTTCCGGCGGCGCCGTCGAGTTCCACCCAGGCGCCGTCGGGGATGAGGGTGGTGGCGCCGGGGACGGCGACCACGGTGGGGACGCCGAGGAGGCGGCCCGTGATGGCGGTGTGGGACAGCAGGGTCCCGCGTTCCACCACCAGGCCCTTGGCGGCGGTCATCAGGAAGAGCCAGCCGGGGTCTGTCTCGCGGGCGACCAGGATGCGGTCCTGGCAGGACTCGGGGGGGACGGACGGATGCTCCACCACTTTGGCCCGGGCCCGCACCACGCCCTCGCTGGAGGCCAGGCCGCGGAGCAGGCGCGCGCCGGCCGGCGTCTCCTCGGAGGCGAGCGGCCGGGGCACGGCCAGGGGGACACCGGCGTCGGTCACCATGCGGGCCGCCGGGGGCGGGAGGGTGGCGTGGTGCTCGCGCGCGGCGCGGCGGTGGGCGGCCAGGGGGCGCAGGGCCGTGCCGGGCAGGGTGCCCTCGAAGGCGCCGAGCACCTCGGCGACGGTGAGGTCGACGACGTCGGCCGGGTCGTCCAGGTGCCCGGCGGCGGTGAGCTCGGCGCCGAGGCGGAACAGGACGCGCCGGGAGACGCCGTAGAGCTGGCTGCGGCAGAACCGCATGTCCTCGCGGGCGGTGACGAAGCCGCGCAGCACGGCGGCCAGCGCCAGCAGCACGGCGCGGCGCACCGGGCTCGGGCAGCGCAGGCGCAGCTCCCGCTCGGCGTCACGGCGGACGCGCCGCTCCTCCGCGCGGCTGGCGGCCACGGTGCGGCCCTGGTTCACCAGGGGGCGCAGCAGGTCGAGCACCATCCAGGGCCGCTGCCGTGGGGTGGGCTCCTCCAGCTTCAGGTCGCCGGTGGCGCGGTCCCCGTACCTGCGCAGGTACGCCAGGGCCGCCTCGGCGGGCGCGGCGCCGTACCCCCCGGCGGCCAGCCGCTCCCAGACCTCGCGGGCCGCCTCGGGCTCCCGCGCGCCGAGCACGTCCACGCGCAGCCGCTCGTCGG
Organism: Sphaerisporangium sp. B11E5; assembly: GCF_039871875.1. Lineage (NCBI taxonomy): Bacteria > Bacillati > Actinomycetota > Actinomycetes > Streptosporangiales > Streptosporangiaceae > Sphaerisporangium > Sphaerisporangium sp. B11E5. The sequence goes on from NZ_JBDPMD010000071.1 coordinate 7,920, forward strand.
CGCCGGCCAGCTCGGCCAGCGCGATCGCGGACCGCACCGCGGCCAGTGACCGGTTGTCCGGGCCGCCGGACAGCAGCCCGAGCATCAAGGAGTGGCCGTCCTGCCCGGCCCAGCGCCGCAGCAGCGTGTCGAGCGTCTGGACGGCCACGATGCCGAGGATGCTGTTGGTGAGGGTCACCCCCCACCGGGCCGCGACCGCCGCCCACAGCCGCCGGTAGTACACGACCAGTTCCTCGGGGCCGAGCTCGTCCACCCGCTCGTTGGCGGCGACCGTGTCCCACCACCGCAGGAAGCCGCGGACCTCGGCCGGGTGGGCGATCATCCGCCGGATCACCCCCGGGGCGGCCCGCAGCGCCCGCAGCCGCCACCCCGGCCGCGGCGACGCGGCGCGCGGGGTGGCGGCGAGGCCCATGCCGTGCTCCCACCAGCCCTGGATGAACTCGAAGACCGGCATCTGGCCGTGCAGGGCGTACCAGGCGTCCATCCGGTAGAAGATCCGGCCGTCGAGCGTGCCGACCATCCGGGCCAGGTGGTGGGCGTTGCGGCGCAGTGTGCGCTCGGGCACGCCCATCCGCCGGTACAGGTCGGCGAAGATCCACCGGTAGAAGTCTCGGGCCAGCGAGTACGTCAGCGCCCCGGAAACCCCCGGGTAGCTCTCGGTGATGTTGTGGTTGCTCCACTCCACCGGCCGGGAGGGGGACGCGGGGGGGCGGGGCGGCACCATGGGGCGGGACTGCACGACGTGCAGGGCGCCGTCGGGGGTGAAGGTGCCCTCGATGTCCTGCGGGCCGCCGAAGTGGCGCTCGATCCCCTCGGCGGCGTCGGCGATCCGGGCGATGTCGCGGGGCCCGAGCACCGGGGCGACGGCCAGCTCCGCGGGCACGTCCAGCAGCGCGGGCTCGCCGTCCCCGCCGGGGGCGGGCGGGCCGACCATGCGCCGCTTGCGGACCGTCTCGGCGTGCGTCGCGCCGGTGCGGGTGTCGACGAAGAAGTGGTCCACGTCGGCCTTCTCCTGCACCACGCCCTCGCCGATGCCGTGCGCGGCCGCGATGACCAGCCGCTCGGCGCCGTCGCGCGGGTCGCGGGTGAACGCGACGAACGAGCGGGCGCCGAGCGCCATGGCCTGCACCCCGACCGCGACGCGGGTGGCGGCGGGGTCGCCGCCGCGGGTCAGGCGGTACAGCACGGCCTCCGGTTTGTACGCCGACGCCCAGCAGGCGGCGATCCGGGTGAGCAGGTCACCGCGCGGCACGTACAGGAAGCTGTCGCTCATCCCGGCGAACGGGTCGCCGGCGTCGTCCTCCCCCACCCCGCCCGGGCCCGGCACCACGCAGGCCCGCACCGCGGCCAGGCCGCCGGGGCCGATCACCTCGTCGAACGCGGCGAGGGCGGCCTCGGCCAGCCCGGCGGGGACCGGCAGCCCGGCGGTCCGCGCGGCGGCGTCCTCGCCCCAGGCGCGGATCGCGGCGTGGTCCCCGGCGGGCGGGAGCGGCGGCAGCCCGGCGCGTACCTCCTCGACGGCGTGGTCGAAGGCGGCGGCGGGCAGGCAGTACAGCGGCGGCACCGGGAACCCGGCCGCCCGCATGGACGCGAGGCGGGCGAACTTGTTGCCCACCTCGGCGGCGTCCAGCGGACCGGCGTCAAGAACCGGCGCCGCGGTCGGCGGCGTCATGCGCGTCCCTCCTCAGGGATCTCGTGGTGAACCTCGGGACCGCCCCGCCAGCCGTCGACGTGCAGGACGTCCTGCAGCGGACGGCGGGGCGCCGGGCGGAACGTGGTGCGGGTGCCGTGGGCGGTGGGCAGCAAGGGGCCCTGGTGGACGGTCGGGGGGAGGCCGAGCAGCCCCGCGACCTCCTTCTCGCGGTCCAGGTGCACGGTGGTCCACGCGGTGACCAGGCCGTACGTGCGGGCCGCCAGCGCGTAGCTCCAGGCGGCCGGCAGCACGGAGGACCACATGCTCGCCTGGTTGCCGGACGGCAGCTCGGTGACGTCCAGCTCCAGGCAGGGGATCACCAGCACCGGCACCCGATGGAGCTTGCCTGCCAGCTCACGGGCGTCCTCCACCATGCGCGCGGCCCGGTCGCCGGGCGCCGGGGGGCGCGGCGGGGGCGGCCCGTTGCGGTCGAGGAAGGCCCGCCGGTACACCGCGGCCACCGCGGCGCGCACGCCGGGGTCGGTGAGCACGAGCCAGCGCCAGGGCTGCCGGTTGGCTCCGTTGGGCGCCTGCAGGGCGGTGGTCAGGCACCGCTTGACCACGTCCAGGTCCACGTCCCTGGTCAGGTCCATGGCGCGGCGCACCGAGCGGGTGGTGGTCAGCAACTCGTCGCAGGTGAGGCCGGGGCGCGCCCCGGCGGGGTCCGGCCGCGCGGGGGCACGGCCGGACGCACCGGTGTGGACCGTGGTCATGGTCACCAGAGCCCAGGGACGAGGCGGGGCCGCCCGGCGGCGTACGCCCGGTAGGCGGGTACGGCCATCAGCTCGCGCTCCTCCACGCGGATGCGCCAGCCGATCACCGCGGCCAGGGCGGCCAGCAGTGCCGCACTGGCGGGGTTGAGGAAGAAGAGCACCAGACCGGCGTGGCCGAGCAGCATGCCCGCGTACGCGGGGTGGCGGACCGAGCGATAGGGGCCGGTCCGGACGATCAGGTGGTCGTCGCGGCGGATCACGAGGTGGGAGTAGAACCGCCCGAGCTCCCGCATCGCGACCACCCGCAGCAGCACGCCGGAGATGAACAGCAGCACCGGGACGGCGAGCCACGGGGACGGGGCCCACGGCGGCGGCACGAGGATCGCCGCGCTCATGGTCGCCACACGGGTCAGCGCGTACGTCACCAGGGTCGCCACCTCCCGGGGCGGCGCGGACGGGCGGCGGAACGTGACCGGCGTCTCCAGCAGCAGCCACCCCAGGTTGGCGGCGACGAACGCCGCCGCGAACACCCCCATCGGCCCGCCGTCCCCCAGCCGTGCCGCGAACCCGGCCACGGTGACCGCGACAGCCACCCAGAACAGCACCGGAGCGATGTGAGCGGCCCGCCGCCGGGCCGCGGCGGACAGGACGCTCCCGCGGGACGCCGTGACGGCACCGGGCCCCGCGGCCGGCGACGCGGGACGGCCGGGTGACCGGCCGGTGGGGGCGCTCACGCGGCCCGCCGGGTCGCGCGGAACCGGGCGTAGCCGGCGGGGGTCATGCATTTGGTCGCGTAGGCCAGCGTGCCCACCCGGGTGTCGCCGGACAGGACGGCGATGTCGAAGGCGGCGCGGTCGCCGCGGGGCGGGGTGGTCTCCCAGCGCAGGGCGAGCGGGGCCGGGTGGCGGGTGAGGGCGGGAAGGTCGGCGGTGAGGGTGAGCCACAACATCGCGGTGTCGCGGGGGCGGCCATGGGTCAGGTGCATGGCGGCGGTGATCAACTGGCGTCCCGACTCGACGATCTCCTCCGCGGCGCGGGTCCCGGCGCCGTGACGCAGCAGGAAGTGCCCGGCAGGCGGGGAGAGCAGCCGTGCCTCGTACCGCTCCGGTGTGACCACCAGGTCGCCCAGCACGACGTTCCACGCGTCGGCCCGGTGCACCAGGTCCCGCGTGACGGGCCTGACCGGGACGGGCCCGCCCCGTCCCCCCGGACCGGGGTCACCGTGCGCCGCCGGGGTCAGCTCGACCGTGCCCTCGCACACCGTGGCGTCGTCCTGCACCGCCTGAACCGCGAAGGCGCCGCGGGGGCCGCCCCGCACCGGATCGGCGCGCAACGAGATCCGGCCCTCCAGCTCGCACATCCGCAGGAAACGCAAGCGCAACCGCGTGGCATGGCCGCCGGACGTGACGCCCGCGCGCGCTCTGGCCAGGTCGAGCAGGCCGGTGACCAGCAACATACCCGGCACGTGGTCCAAAGGGTGGTCGAAGAAGAAAGGATGGTCCTGATCGACCCGCAGGACGGCGCCGTCCGGCTCCGCGGGGGTGATGACGCTCAGCCAGTCGGACGCCGGAGCGGCCGCCGGGGCACGCAGAGGTGAATGTGACATCAAGGTTCCCGCCCTTTACAGAATCGAGTCTCGGCTCGGCGGCGGCAGATGTGCCGCGCCGGTCGTCCGGAACCGGGAACGCGCAGATGTCAGGTGCCGCGCGTGACTGCCCCCGACCGGTCCCCCGACCGGCCCTTGGGCTTCATCATCACCGTCAGAACCACGGGTCCCATCTCGCAGAGTGCGCAGTTCGGCACCACCGGGTTCACCGGCCGCCCCCCGGCGGCCGCGAACCGCCCCGTCACCACGAGGTCCACGGCGGCCGCCGTCCAGGCCGGAGCGCGGCGGCGATAGATTCTCCTGGGATCGGACGGCGGTGGATGTCCGGGACGGGCCGGCCGCGCCGACGTCTCCGGTGAGAGGCACCGGGAAGAGGTGCCCGCCGAGAGGAGATACCCGTGAAGTACATGATCTTGACCTACGGCTCCCAGCAGGACTACGACGGCATGGCGGGACAGGACACCGGCACGCCCGCCTGGTCCGCGGAGGACTTCGCGGCGATGGGCGCGTTCATGGAGCGGCTCAACAAGGAGCTGGAGGAGTCCGGCGAGCTCGTCGAGACACGCGCGCTGGCCGCGCCGGTCCATACCCGCAGGCTCGCGTCGCGCGACGGCGTCCCGGTGGTGACGGACGGGCCGTACGCCGAGACCGAGGAGGTCCTGGCCGGCTACTGGATCGTGGAGTGCGAGAGCTTCGACCGGGCCACCGAGATCGCCGCCCGGCTCGCCGGCTGCCCGGGTCCCGAGCACGTCACCGCCAACGCCTACGCCGACGTACGGCCGATCGCCGAGACCCTCGCGGACCTGGAGCTCTGATCGCTCCCGGGCCGGGCACCGAGACCGAGGATCTGCTGCGCTCCCTGGCGCCGCAGATCCTCGGCGCCCTGGTGCGCCGTTACGGGCACTTCCCCCTCGCCGAGGACGCCGTCCAGGAGGCGCTTCTCGCCGCCGCCACCCAGTGGCCGCGGGACGGCGTCCCCGACGGCCCGCGGGCCTGGCTGGTCACCGTCGCCTCACGCCGGCTGACCGACCTGCTGCGCGCCGAGCAGGCGCGGCGGCGGCGTGAGGACGCCGTCGCCGCCCTGACCCCGCCGGACCGATGGCTGGCCCCGGCCGCCGACAGGGCGGTGCCGGAGTCCGACGACACGCTCATCCTGCTGTTCATGTGCTGCCACCCCTCGCTGTCCCCGGCCTCGCAGATCGCGCTCACCCTGCGTGCGGCCGGTGGCCTGACCACCGCGGAGATCGCGCGCGCGTTCCTCGTGCCGGAGGGCACCATGACCCGGCGCATCAGCCGGGCCAAGCAGCGCGTCAAGGAGAGCGGCATCCCCTTCGCCCTGCCCCCGGGCCCGGAACGCGCCGCGCGGCTCGGCGCGGTCCTGCACGTGCTCTACCTGATCTTCAACGAGGGCTACGCCAGCACGTCGGGGCCGCGTTTCCAGCGCACGGAGCTGTCCGCCGAGGCGATCCGGCTGACCCGGGTGATGCACCGGCTGCTGCCCGGCGACTCCGAGGTGACCGGCCTGCTCGCCCTCATGCTGCTCAACGAGGCCCGCCGCCCGGCGCGCACCGGGCCGAGCGGCGAGCTGGTGCCGATGGCCGAACAGGATCGCACCCTCTGGGACGCCGCCTCCGTCACCGAAGGCGTGGCACTGGTCACCGAGGCGCTCCGGAACGGGCCGGTCGGCCCGTACCAGCTCCAGGCGGCGATCTCGGCCCTCCACGACGAGGCACCCAGCGCCGAGGCGACCGACTGGCCCCAGATCACGGCGCTGTACGCCGTGCTGACGCGCATGACCGACAACCCCGTGGTGACGCTGAACCACGCCGTCGCCGCGGCGATGGCGCACGGCCCGCGCGCGGGCCTCGCCCTGCTCGGCGAGCTGGAGGCCGACGCACGGATCGCGGAGGACCACCGTCTCCACGCGGTCCGCGCCCACCTGCTGGAGATGACCGGCGACCACACCGCGGCCCGCCGCTCCTACCAGGCCGCCGCCCGCCGCACCACCAGCCTCCCGCGTCAGCGCTACCTGAACGCCAGGGCCGCCCGCCTGCCGGATCCGTGCGCTCCGGCGGACGGCCCCGGTCCTGGCCTGGACGCGGGCACGCCGGACACGCGGTGACCGCCGTCCGGGCCCGGCGGTCACATTCGCCGGACGGGGCCTACAGGCGGCAGGCGAAGATGGCGGTGGCGAGGACGGCCTTGGCGCCGATCTCCCAGAGGCGGTCCATGACCTGCTGGTGGCCCTTGCGGGGGACCATGGCGCGGACGGCGACCCAGCCTTCGCGGTGCAGCGGGGAGACGGTGGGGCCCTCCATGCCGGGGGTGATCGAGATGGCCTCGTCGATGCGCTCGGCCCGGATGTCGTACTCGATCATCACGTAGTCGCGGGCCACCTGCACGCCCTGGAGCCGGCGGACGAGCTGCCGTACGCCGCTGGTCTCCTCGGCGCCGGCGCGCCGGATCAGCGCGGCCTGGGAGTGGGCGATCGGCTCGCCGAAGACCTCCAGGCCGACGTTGCGCAGCGTGGTGCCGGTCTCGACGACGTCGGCCACCGCGTCGGCGACGCCGAGGCGGATCGCGGTCTCCACCGCGCCGTCCAGCTTGATCACCCGGGCCTCCACCCCCATCTCGGCGAGGTGCTTGCCGAGCAGGCCGGCGTAGGAGGTCGCGATCCGCGTGCCCTCGAGATCCTTGACCGACGTGTACTCGCCGGGGAGAGCGGCGAAGCGGAAGGTGGAGACGCCGAACCCGAGGCGCATGACCTCTTCGGCGGGGGCGCCGGAGTCGTACAGCATGTCCAGGCCCGTGATGCCGGCGTCCAGGGTGCCCTCGCCGACGTACACGGCGATGTCACGGGGACGCAGGAAGAACAGCTCGCAGGAGTTCTCCGGGTCGACGACCACGAGCTCCTTGGTGTCCTTGCGTGAACGGTAGCCGGCTTCGTTGAGCATGGTCTGGGCGGCCTCGGTGAGGGCGCCCTTGTTCGGTACGGCGAGTCGCAGCATGGTGAAGCACCTTTTGATCGGATGGACGGCGGGGCGTGACGAGGCGTGCCGGGCCGGGAACCGGACCGGCACTACAGATGCTTGTAAACCTCGTCGAGCCCGATGCCGCGAGCGATCATCAGGACCTGCACGTGGTAGAGAAGCTGGGAGATCTCCTCGGCCGCCCGGTCGGTGGACTCGTGCTCGGCCGCCATCCAGCTCTCGGCGGCCTCCTCCACGACCTTCTTGCCGATGGCATGGACCCCGGCGTCCAGGGCGGCCACGGTGCCCGACCCGGCGGGTCGGGTGCGTGCCTTCTCGGACAGCTCGGCGAACAGCTCATCGAAGGTCTTCATGATCTCTCTCACGTCGGTGTCCCTGCCCCGCCAAGAGTAGTCGGCCCCGGCCGGAACACGCGCTAACCACCCCGGTACGTCACCCGCGGGCCTCGTTGACGCACCTCAGCACCGGGTGGGAGGTCAGCGCGGCCGGGTCGAGCGGGGCCGGCGAGGTGACGTGGAAGGTGGCGGTGGCGCCGGGCGGCAGCGTGACCAGCATGTCGTCCACCTCGGCGCGGGGGTCGAGGCGGTCGGGGAACAGCGCGAGGTCGCGCACCAGCGTGCGCGCGGTCACCGTGACGCGGGTGCCGCCGGGCACCGGCTCGGTGGCGACGTCCATCTGGGCCTCGGGGAAGGCGACCTCGGTGTCCTCGGCGAAGAACCGCACCGCGGACAGGCCGCCGAGGGCGGCGGTCACGAGCTCCTTGGCGGGGTCGCCCGCCGCCGCCAGCGCCGCGGGCAGCGGCACCGGCACGGCGCCGCGCGCGGGGACGGCGACGGGGAAGGTCTCCTCGGCCAGGGGCTCGCCGCTCAGCGCGAGCCGGGCCACGGCCAGCTCCCCCGCCCACTCCGAGCCGCCGTCGTTGACCAGGACCACCGCGTCGCCCTGGAAGGTGATCAGCCGGTCGGCGTAGGCGCGGCGGACGGCGTACCACAGGGGCTTGCGGCGGCCGTCGCCGTCCACGGCGGACCAGGAGATCACCGGCCAGCAGTCGTTGAGCTGCCACAGGACGGTGCCCATGCAGCGCGGGGCCTGCGCGCGGAAGCGCTCCAGCGCGAAGGTGAGGGCCCGGGCCTGGTTGAGCTGGGTCAGGTAGTGCCAGTCGTCCATGCCGGACGGCCGGGGCAGGTGGTCGCCGAGGCCGCGCAGCAACTTCTCCATGCCGTCCAGGGCCTTCTGGTGGTGCGCGACGCCGGGGGAACCGGGGGTCAGCGGCTCGTCGCGCACCGCGCGCCGCAGGGTGGCGTACGCGGGCGGCCCCTGGAAGCCGAACTCGGCGGCGAACCTCGGGTGGTAGGCGCCGTAGCGCAGGTAGTCCTCGCGGTTCCACACGTCCCAGATGTGCACGGTGCCGCGCGCGGGGTCGTTGGGCGGCAGGTCCGGGGCGCCGGAGTAGGGGCTGCCCGGCCAGTACGGGCGGGTGGGGTCGAGCTCGGCGACCACGCGCGGCAGCAGGTCGAAGTAGAAGCCGGCGCCCCAGGTGCGGCCGCCGAGCTTCTCCCGCCAGCCCCAGTCGTGGTAGCCCTCGATGTTCTCGTTGTTGCCGTTCCAGAGCACCAGGCTCGGGTGGGGCATGAGCCGCACGACGTTGTCGCGCGCCTCGGCCTCGACCTCGGAGGCGAACGGCTCCTCCTCGGGGTAGGCGGCGCAGGCGAAGGGGAAGTCCTGCCAGACCATCAGGCCGAGCCTGTCGCACAGGTCGTAGAAGTCGTCGCTCTCGTACAGCCCGCCGCCCCACACCCGCACCAGGTTCATGTTGGCGCCGCACGCCTGGCCGAGGCGCTCTTCGAGGCGCTCCCGGGTGACGCGGGCGGGGAAGCAGTCGTCGGGGATCCAGTTGGCGCCGCGGACGAACACCGGCACGTCGTTCACGACGATCGTGAACGCGCCGTCCGTCAGATCCAGCCGCACCGAGCGGAACCCGACGGTCCCGGTCCACTCGTCGTGCCCGGGCAGGGCCTCGCCGGCTCCCTGCCCGGTGCCCTCGGGGGCCACGCGGACGGTCAGGGGGTACAGGGGCTGGTCGCCGTGTCCACGGGGCCACCACATGTCGGGCTCGGGCACGGCGAGCACCAGGACGGCCTCGTGCTCGCCCGGCGCGAGGCGGGCCTCGGCGCGCACCCCGGCCACCTCGGCGGTCACCACCAGCGGGGCGTCGGTGGCCCGCTCCACCGCGGCGCGGACCTCGACCCGCCCGCCGGGGCCCTCCATGGTCACCAGGGGACGCACGGACGCCAGCCGGGCGCCGCTCCAGGCGTGCAGGCCGACGGGGCGCCAGATGCCGGAGGTGACCAGCGTGGGGCCCCAGTCCCAGCCGAAGTTGCAGGCCATCTTGCGGATGAACTGGTACGGCTCGTCGTAGGCGCCCGGCCGGTCGCCCACCTCGGCCCTGCGCCGCTCGGCGTAGTCGTAGGGCGAGCCGAACACCACCCGCAGGGTGTTCTCGCCCTCGCGCAGCAGCTCACGCACCGGGAAGCGGTAGGAGCGGTGCATGTTGGCGGTGGCCGCCACCTCGGTGCCGTTGAGCAGCACGGCCGCCACGGTGTCCAGGCCGTCGCAGACGAGGTCGGCCCGCTCGGCGCCGTCGTCCGCCCAGGTGAAGGTGGTCTCGTACGCCCAGGTGGCGCGGCCGATCCAGGTGAGCCTGTTCTCGTTGTCGTCCAGGTAGGGGTCGTCGATGAGACCGGCCGCGAGCAGATCGGTGTGCACGCAGCCGGGGACGGTGGCCGGCACGCCGGCGATGTCCACGTCGTCCGAAACGGCGGTGAGAATCCAGCCGTCGTGCAGCGGACGGTACATGCTCAAGGGGTTCTCCTTCGGGGTCGGCCTTTCGGCCGGACGGCCCGGATTCCGCGGTCGCGGATTTCCGAGGAGCGGGCTTCGGCATCACGACTGAACCGGATAAGTACCGTGAAAGTACGACCGGTATGTCGGGAATGTCAACGACCGTATGACGTCGGCGCCCTGCGTCAGGCTATTCGCTGCCCCGGTTCAGCTACACGGGCGGGTGCCGGTACACGACCCGGCCCTGCGAGGCGTTTCGCGGGCCGGCGAGCATAGTAAAGTACTGGCCGTCGGGGGCTGGGTCTGTACGTGTTCACTTGAGGGGGGCTCAGTGAAGCGACCGACGATCGCCGACATCGCCCGGCAGGCGGGCGTCTCCAAAGGTGCCGTCTCCTACGCGCTGAACGGCCAGCCGGGGGTGTCCGCCTCGACCCGGGCACGCATCGTCGCCATCGCCGAGGAGATCGGCTGGCGTCCCAACAGCGCCGCGCGTGCGCTCAACGGCGCGCGGGCCGACACCGTGGGCCTGGCGCTGTCCCGGCCCGCGCGGTTCCTCGGCGTGGAGCCGTTCTTCATGGAGCTGATCAGCGGCATCGAGAGCGAGCTCTCCGCCCGGTCCTACGCCCTGATGCTCCAGGTGGTGCCGGACCACGACGAGGAGATGGCGGTGTACCACCGGTGGTGGGGCGAGGGGCGCATCGACGGCGCCATCCTCGTCGACCTCCACTTCGCCGACCCGCGCGTCCCGGTGATGGAGACGCTCGGCATGCCGGTCGTGGTGCTCGGCCACCCGGCCGAGGCGGGATCCCTGCTGCCGGTGTGGTCGGACGACGGCCTCGCGATCCGTGAGGCCGTGGCCTACCTGACCGCGCTCGGCCACCGGCGCGTCGCCCGGGTCGGCGGTCTCCCCCGCCTGGCCCACACCCTGCTCCGCGACCGCGCCTTCGGCGCCGTGTGCGCCGAGCTGGGCCTCAGCGACCCCATCACCGTCCACACCGACTACACCGGCGAGGAGGGCGCCCGCGCCACCCGCCGCCTGCTGAGCATGTCCCCGCGCCCCACCGCCCTGATCTACGACAACGACATCATGGCCGTGGCGGGCATGTCCGTGGCGCAGGAGATGCGCCTGGACGTCCCCGCCGACCTCTCCATCGTCGCCTGGGACGACTCCCCGCTGTCCCAGGTGGTCCGGCCCCCGCTGACCGCCCTCAGCCGCGACATCGCCGCCTACGGCGCCCAGGCCGCCCGCCGCCTCCTCGCCCTGATCGGCGGCGAGGAGGTCACCCCCTACGAGGACAAACCCTCCCGCCTGACACCCCGCGCCAGCACCGCCCCGCCCCCCGCCCCCTGACCCGGGGCAGGCCGATCGTACGGCGAAGGCCCGGCCGGTTTCCCGGCCGGGCCTTCAGCGGTCGTGGATCAGTGGGACGGGCGCGAGCCGCCGGAGCGGTCGCGGTACGGGCGCGAGGTGCGGGCGGGGCGGCCCTCACGCGGAGCGTGGCCGTCGCGGGACGGGTGGCCGTCGCGTGCGGGGCGCTCGCCGGACGAGGCCTCGCGAGGACGGTCGGAGTAGCGGCGCGGGCGGCGGCCACCGGGGCCGGTGCCGCGGCGCGGGCGCTCGGTGGCCTGGGGCGCCGAGGGCTCCCACACGGGGACCGCGACACCGCTCGGGGTCTGGGCACCGGCCAGCTCGGCCAGGCTCGGGTGGCCGGGGGTGGCCTTGATGCGGCTCGGGCGGACGCCGGCGCGGCGGGTCATGGACTCGGCGGAGCGGCGCTCGTCGGGCAGCACCAGGGTCATCACGGTGCCGCGCTCGCCCGCGCGGGCGGTGCGGCCGCCGCGGTGCAGGTAGCTCTTGTGATCCATGGGCGGGTCCACGTGCAGCACCAGGCTGACGTCGTCCACGTGGATGCCGCGGGCGGCGACGTCCGTGCAGACCAGCACGCCGATGGTGCCCTCACGGAACTCGGCGAGGATGCGGGAACGCTGGTTCTGCCGCTTGCCGCCGTGCAGTCCGCCGGCCCGCACGCCCACCCGGGCGAGCTGCTTGACCAGGCGGTCCACGCCGTGCTGGGTGCGGACGAACATGATGGTGCGGCCGTCGCGCCCGGCGATCTCGGCGGTGACCGCGAACTTGTCGTCCCGGGTGACCTGGAGCATGTGGTGCTCCATGGTGTCCACCGGGGACGTGGCCGGGGCCAGGGAGTGCGTCACCGGGGCGTTCATGAAGCGCCGGACGAGCTTGTCGACGTCGCCGTCCAGGGTGGCGGAGAACAGCAGCCGCTGGCCGTCCGCGGGGGTGTGGTCGAGCAGGGCGCTCACCACGGGGAAGAAGCCGAGGTCGCACATGTGGTCGGCCTCGTCGAGCACGGTGACCCGCACGTCGGCGAGCGAGCACTCACCCTGCTGGATGAGGTCGGTGAGACGGCCCGGGGTGGCCACGACGATCTCGACGCCGCGCCGCAGCGCCTCGATCTGGCGGCCCATGGACATGCCGCCGACGACGGTCTTCACCCGCAGGCTCAGACCCCGCCCGAGCGGCTCGAGGGCGTCGGCGACCTGCATGGCGAGCTCGCGGGTCGGCACGAGGATCACGGCGAGAGGGCGGCGCGGGGCGGCCTTCACACCCGCGACGCGGGCCATGGCGGGGAGGCCGAACGCGAGGGTCTTGCCCGAGCCCGTCTGACCGCGGCCGAGCACGTCCCTGCCGGAGAGGATGTCGGGGATGGTGGCCCGCTGGATGGGGAACGGGCTGGTGATGCCCTGCCGCGCGAGCGCGGTCACCAGGGGCTTCGGCAGCCCCAGCAGGGCGAACTCCGGCGGGCCCTCGGGCGCGGCCGGCACCGCCTCGTCACGCTGAGCGCCGGTGGGCGCGTCGGCGGGCATGGCGGCAGTGAAGCTGGTCACGTTGTGTCGTGCCTTTCGATAGAAGAGATCATGGCACGTCACTTCTCGGAAAGGACGAGCCGGGGCGCGCGGGGTTCACCGCGCTGGAGGAAGGCGCCTGGACGGCGCCGGGCGGGCCGTGATCGCCGGGAACCCCCCGGACGTCGCCCGCTATGAGCGTTCTTGAGTCTACCTGACTCCTGGACCCTCGCGATCAACGGGGGTACCGTCCGCACTTCCAGGGGTGCCGGCCTCCCCCGCCTCCGGGAGGCCGCCGGCACCTCTACGCCTTCCCTGGCCGGTGGGTGCGGCGAGCGTAAGGGGACGGGTGCCTCTCACCCACGGCGCGGAGGCCGGCCCGGCGCCGTGAAAGGCGCCGGCTTCGCCGTACCACGTCCCGCCGTCGCGGCGCTGAAGCGCACGCGCGGGGTGAGAAACGGGGCTCGCGAGGCGGGAAGGCCCGCAGGACGCCCGTGAGGCCGGTGGAGCGGCGTGGGTCAGACGTTGAAGCCCAGCATGCGGAGCTGGTCGCGGCCGTCGTCAGTGATCTTGTCCGGGCCCCACGGGGGCAGCCAGACCCAGTTGATCTTGACGTCGGAGACCATGCCGTCCAGGGCGGAGTGTGCCTGCTCCTCGATGACGTCGGTCAGGGGGCAGGCGGCGCTGGTCAGCGTCATGTCGAGGGTGGCCACCGGCGGGGCGCCGGGGTCGCCGGGGTCGAGGTTGACGCCGTAGACGAGGCCGAGGTCGACCACGTTGACACCGAGCTCGGGGTCGACGACGTCCTTGAGCGCCTCCATCACGTCGTCGCGGCTCGTCTCGCCGTCGAACCCGGTGGGGGTCTCCACAGGCTTGCTCACGCCGCCTCCTTCTCCTCGGTCTTCGCCGACACACCGCTCACAGTACAGCCGAGATCCCGGAGCCGGCTCACGCGGAGCTCCGCACCAGGGCGTCCTTGTAGGCCATCCAGGCCAGCAGGGCGCACTTGACCCGCGCGGGGTACTTGGCCACCCCGGCGAACGCCACGGCGTCGCCCAGCACGTCCTCGTCCGGCTCCACCTGCCCACGGCCCTGCATGAGGCGGGTGAACTCGTCCACGATCGCGAGGGTCTCCTGGACGTCGGCGCCGGTGGCCAGCTCGTGCAGCACCGACGCGGCGGCCTGGCTGATCGAGCAGCCCTGGCCGTCGTAGGACACGTCCTCGACCTTGCCGCCGTCGCCCAGTTTCACCCGCATGGTCACCTCGTCCCCGCAGGTCGGGTTGACGTGGTGGACCTCGGCGTCGTACGGCTCCCGCAGGCCGCGGCCCAGCGGATGCTTGTAATGCTCCAGGATCAGCTCCTGGTACAGCGACTCGGCGATCATGTCGTTATCCGAACACCTTCTGGACGTCGTGGAGGCCGCGGACCAGAGCGTCGATCTCCTCCGTGGTGTTGTACAGGTAGATAGACGCCCGCGTGGTCGCGGGTATTCCGAACCGCAGATGCAACGGCCGGGCGCAGTGGTGCCCGACGCGCACGGCGATGCCGAACCGGTCGTCCAGGATCTGCCCCACATCGTGCGGGTGCACACCGGGGATGGTGAACGACAGGGTGCCGCCGCGGTCCTCCGCGGTCCTGGGCCCGATCATACGCAGCCCGGGGAACTCCTGGAGCGCTTCCAGGCCGTACACCGTCAGGTCGTGCTCGTGCCGCTGGATGTTCTCCATGCCGATGGACGTCAGGTAGTCGACGGCGGCGCCGAGGCCGACGGCCTCGACGATCGGCGGGGTGCCGGCCTCGAACTTGTGCGGCACCGGGGCGTAGGTCGAGTGGTCCATCCAGACCGCCTCGATCATCTCGCCGCCGCCGAGGAACGGCGGCATGGCCTCCAGCAGCTCCCGCCGCCCCCACAGCACGCCGATGCCGGAAGGACCGACCATCTTGTGGCCGGTGAACGCCACGAAGTCCACGCCGAGCGCCGCCACGTCGATCTTGCGGTGCGGCACCGACTGGGAGGCGTCCAGCATCATCAGGGCGCCCACCTGGCGGACCCGGGCCAGCACGTCGGCGACCGGGTTGACGGTGCCGAGCACGTTGGACTGGTGCACGATCGACACGATCTTGGTGCGCTCGGTGATCAGGTCGTCGATCCCCGACAGGTCCAGCCGGCCCTCGTCGGTGACCGGGAACCACCGCAGCGTCGCGCCGGTGCGCTGCGCGAGCATCTGCCACGGCACGATGTTGGAGTGGTGCTCCATCTCGGAGATGACGATCTCGTCGCCGGGCCCCATGCGGAACCGCGCGTCGGCCCCGATGGGGTTGCCGAAGGCGTACGCGACCAGGTTGAGCGCCTCGGAGGCGTTCTTGGTGAACACCACCTCGTCACGGGACGGCGCGCCGATGAAAGCCGCCACCTTGTCCCGCGCCCCCTCGTACGCCTCGGTGGACTCGCTGCCGAGGACGTGCAGGGCGCGGCCGACGTTGCCGTAGTGCTGCGCGAGGTGGTCGCGCATCGCCTCGATCACCTGGAAGGGCTTCTGCGAGGAGTTCCCCGAGTCCAGGTAGATCAACGGCCGGCCGCCGGGCAGCTCGCGGGAGAGGATCGGGAAGTCGGTCCTGATCCTCTCCACGTCGAGCACGCTCGTCGTCAGGGTCGTCATATCGCGGCCTTGGTGAAACGCTCGTAGCCCTCGGACTCGAGCTTGTCGGCGAGCTCGGGGCCGCCCTCCTCGACGATGCGGCCGCCCGCGAACACGTGCACGAACTGCGGCTTCACGTACCGCAGGATGCGGGTGTAGTGGGTGATCAGCAGCACGCCGGTCTCGCCGGCCGCGTTGAAGCGGTTGATGCCCTCGGACACCACGCGCAGCGCGTCGACGTCCAGGCCGGAGTCGGTCTCGTCCAGGATCGCGATCTTGGGCTTGAGCAGCTCGAGCTGGAGGATCTCGTGGCGCTTCTTCTCACCGCCGGAGAAGCCCTCGTTGAGGTTGCGCTGGGCGAAGGCGCCGTCGATGGCCAGCGCGTCCATGCCCTGCTTGAGCTCCTTGGTGAACACCCGCAGCTTCGGCGCCTCGCCCCGCACGGCCGTCACGGCGCTGCGCAGGAAGTTCGACACCGAGACGCCGGGCACCTCCACGGGGTACTGCATGGCGAGGAACAGACCGGCCCTGGCCCGCTCGTCCACCGACATCGCCAGCACGTCCTCGCCGTCGAGCAGGACGGCGCCGGAGGTGATGGTGTACTTCGGGTGGCCGGCGATGGCGTAGGCGAGCGTGGACTTGCCCGAGCCGTTCGGCCCCATGATGGCGTGGGTCTCGCCCGACCGGACGGTCAGGTCGACGCCGCGCAGGATCTCCTTGTCCTCGACGGCGACGTGCAGGTCACGAATTTCCAAGCTGGACACTTAGGGCTCCCCATTTTCGGCATTGTCGTCGCTGTCGAACGAGACGAGCACGTCGTCGCCGTCGAGCTTGACTCGGTAGACGGGCACCGGCCGCACCGCGGGGGGGCCGGTCGGCTTGCCGGTGCGCACGTCGAAGCACGAGCCGTGCAGCCAGCACTCCAGCGTGTCGTCGTACACCTCGCCCTCGCTCAGCCGTACCTCGGCGTGCGAGCAGACGTCGTGCAGGGCGAACACCTCATCGTGCTTGCGCACCAGCGCGACCGGCCTCCCCTCCAGCTCGACGCCGGTCACGCCGCCGTCCGGGATGTCGGAGAGAGAACAGACTTTCTGAAATGTCATCGTGCGAGCTCCGCCTCCACCGCGGCGAGCACACGGTCGCGGATCTCCTCGACCTCGATCTTGTTGATGAGCTGGGCGAAGAAGCCCCGGATGACCAGGCGGCGCGCCTCGTCGTAGGGGATGCCCCGCGCCTGCAGGTAGAACGTGTGCTCGTCATCGAGGCGTCCCGAGGCCGAGGCGTGGCCGGCCCCGGCGACCTCGCCGGTGAGGATCTCAAGGTTGGGCACCGAGTCGGCGCGGGCGCCGTCGGTGAGGATGAGGTTGCGGTTCAGTTCGTACGTGTCGGTGCCGGTGGCCTCGACGCGGATCATGACGTCGCCGATCCACACGGCGTGCGCCTCGTCGCCCTGCAGCGCGCCGCGGTAGTCGACGTTGCTGCGGCAGTCGGGCACGCTGTGGTCGACCAGCAGACGGTGCTCGATGTGCTGGCCGGCGTCCACGAAGTACAGCCCGCTGAGATCGGCGTCGCCGCCGCGGCCGGTGTAGGACACCGAGGGCGCCAGGCGCACGACGTCGCCGCCGAGGGTGACGACGAAGCTCTTGAACGTGGCGTCCCTGCCGAGGGAGGCGTGGTGGTGGGAGACGTGCACCGCGTCGTCGGCCCAGTCCTGCAGGCTGACAACCTTCAGCGTCGCCCCGTCGCCGACGACGAACTCGACGTTGTCGGCGTACACCGCGCTGCCCTGGTGGTCCAGCACGACGACGGCCTCGGCCATCGGCTCCACCGAGATGACGAGGTGGCCGTACGCCGTGCCCTGGCGGTCGCCCCGCAGGGTGACCACGGTGGGGGCGGACGTCACGGCCTCCTGCGGCACCGTGATCACGGTGGCCTTCTCGAAGGAGGAGAACGCCTGGGCGCTCACGCGGTCCGTGGGGACGTACGCCCGGCCCACCCGGGGGTCGTCACGGCCGACGGTCTCGACCCTGACCTCCGGCGCCGGGGACACCTCGACCGCGACGTTGCCCGTGACGGACGCGGTGCCGTCGTGCAGGCCGCGCAGCCGCGACAGCGGGGTGAACCGCCAGATCTCCTCGCGCCCGGTCGGCACCGGGAAGTCGTCCAGCGAGTAGGACGACGCCCCGAGCACGGCGGACAGCGGCTTGGTGTCGAGACCCATGGTCAGCCCACCGCCCCTTCCATCTGCAGCTCGATCAGCCGGTTGAGCTCCAGGGCGTACTCCATGGGCAGCTCACGCGCGATGGGCTCGACGAACCCGCGCACGATCATGGCCATGGCCTCGTCCTCGTTGAGACCGCGGCTCATCAGGTAGAACAACTGGTCGTCCGACACCTTGGAGACCGTGGCCTCGTGGCCCATGGAGACGTCGTCCTCGCGGACGTCGACGTAGGGGTAGGTGTCCGAGCGGCTGATCTGGTCGATGAGCAGCGCGTCGCACTTGACGGTGGACGCCGAGCCCGCCGCGCCCTCCTCGATCTGCACGAGGCCGCGGTAGGACGTGCGCCCGCCGCCCCTGGCGACCGACTTGGAGACGATCGTCGAGGAGGTCCTCGGCGCGAGGTGCACCATCTTGGCGCCGGCGTCCTGGTGCTGGCCCTCGCCGGCGAACGCGACGCTCAGCGTCTCGCCCTTGGCGTGCTCGCCCATGAGGTAGACGGCCGGGTACTTCATGGTGACCTTGGAGCCGATGTTGCCGTCGATCCACTCCATGGTCGCGCCCTCGTACGCCACGGCGCGCTTGGTGACCAGGTTGTAGACGTTGTTCGACCAGTTCTGGATGGTCGTGTACCGGCAGCGGGCGTTCTTCTTCACGATGATCTCGACGACCGCGCTGTGCAGCGAGTCGGAGGAGTAGATCGGCGCCGTGCAGCCCTCGACGTAGTGGACGTAGGAGCCCTCGTCGACGATGATCAGCGTGCGCTCGAACTGGCCCATGTTCTCGGTGTTGATCCGGAAGTAGGCCTGGAGCGGGATCTCGACGTTGACGTTCGGCGGCACGTAGATGAACGATCCGCCCGACCACACCGCGGTGTTCAGCGAGGCGAACTTGTTGTCGCCCACCGGGATCACCGAGCCGAAGTACTCCTTGAAGATCTCGGGGTGCTCCTTGAGACCGGTGTCGGTGTCGAGGAAGATCACGCCCTTCTCCTCGAGGTCCTCACGGATCTTGTGGTACACGACCTCGGACTCGTACTGCGCGGCCACACCCGCGATGAGGCGCTGCTTCTCGGCCTCGGGGATGCCCAGTTTGTCGTAGGTGTTCTTGATGTCCGCCGGCAGCTCGTCCCAGGAAGCGGCCTGCTTCTCGGTGGAGCGGACGAAGTACTTGATGTTGTCGAAGTCGATTCCGCTCAGGTCGGAACCCCACGACGGCATCGGCTTCTTGCCGAACAGCCGCAGGCCCTTCAGCCGCAGGTCGAGCATCCATTCCGGCTCGTTCTTCAGCGCGGAGATGTTGCGGACCACGTCTTCGGACAGTCCGCGCCGCGCCGAGGCACCGGCGTCGTCGGCGTCGGCCCAGCCGAACCTGTACTTCCCGAGGCCCTCAAGCTCCGGGCGGTCGGTGACAGTCACCTTCCGGTCTCCTTGCTCGTCTCGATCGCGTTCTGCGAAGTGGCTACGGTCACGCCGGGGTCGCCCGGCGTGGCCACGGTGGGGTCGCGGCGGGTCTGCCGCTGGACGTTCCGCTGCGCGGACAGCGCGGGCGGGCTGACGTGGGTCGTGCAGACCCCGTCGCCGTGCGCGATGGTCGCGAGCCGTTGCACGGGGGTGCCGAGGAGCCGCCCGAACGCCTCGGTCTCTGCCTCGCACAGCTGCGGGAACTCCGCCGCCACATGTGCCACGGGGCAGTGGTGCTGGCAAAGCTGCTCGCCGCCGGACTTGGCTTCCGACGACGACGCGGCGTACCCGTCGGCGGTCAGGGCCTCGGCCAGCACGCGCACCCGCTCGTCGGCCGGCACGTCCCGCAGGGCGGGCGCCAGCCGGCCGACCAGGCCGCTCATCTGGGCGCGGGCGAAGTCGGCGACGGCGTTCTCTCCGGCGCGCTCGGCCAGGAAGCGCAGGGCGCCGCCCGCGAGACCGTCGTAGGCGTGCACGAAGGCGCCGCGGCCGCGGTCGGTGATCACGAACAGCTTCGCGGGCCGTCCGCGGCCCCGCTGGCCGCGTGGGCGTGCGGCGCGGGGCTCTATCATGCCTTCGGCGAGCAATGTGTCCAGGTGACGGCGCACGGCCGCCGGTGTGAGCCCGAGCCGCTCACCCAGCGCGGCGGCGTTGATCGGGCCGTGTTCCAGGATCAGCCGAGCGACCCGGGCGCGTGTACCGCGCTCGGTCCCGTCGGCGTTCGCCATGCCAGCCACGTTTTTCACAACATCAGTGTGCCCTAATTCCTTCCCGCACGACAACCGGCGGCCGTCACCCAGGGCATGAGGTCTGTCACGCAGGTAAGCCTTACCTAACCCGCAGGTAGGGGGTGGTGCCCCCCGGGCTCAGCGGGCCCGGGCCGCGGCCAGGACGGCGAAACGGGCGCCGAAGGGGTCGGCGAGCACGGCGCGCCGGCCGGAGGGCAGGTCGCGCGGCTCGCGCAGCACGCGGCCACCACAGCGTACGCCCAGGTCCGCGGCGTCGTCGCAGTCGGCCACCCCGAAGTGGACCAGCCAGTGGGCCGGGACCTCCGGCGGCACGCCGTCCTCCATGGGACGCAGGCCCGCCGCCCGCCGCCCGTCGGCCAGCCACACGGCGCCGGGCTCGCCGTCCTGGCCGCCGCGGGTCTCCCAGCCGAACACCTCGGGGTAGAACGCCATGGCGCCCACCGGGTCGCGGGTCCACAGCTCGAAGCCGCACGGTGACGCGGGCTCGTCCACCAGCCTGGCGCCGTGGCAGCGTCCCGCCTGCCACACCAGGAAGGCGGCGCCCTCGGGGTCCTGGAAGACCGCCATGGTCCCCTCGTCGGCCACCTGGGCCGGGCCGGTCACCACCTGGCCGCCGGCCTCCTTGACCCGCAGGGCCGCGCACTCGGCGTCTTCGGCGGCGAAGTAGGTGTTCCAGGTGGACGGGCGGTCCGCGGCGAAGGTCGGGCCCGCGCCGGCCACCGGCACGCCCCGCAGCGTGAAGCGGGTGTAGCCGCCGGCGTCGGGGTCGTGGTCGCGCTCGGCGCGCCAGCCGAACATCGCGGCGTAGAACGCGGCCGACGCCGCGACGTCGGGGCTGGACAGGTCGGCGTAGCAGGGCAGACCTGGCCGGTAACCGGTTCGCGTGGGCATGCCGGACCTCCCCGTTCCGATCGCGGGCCGCCGCGAGGCAGGCCCACAGTGGCACGCGGCGGCGCCGGGCCGCGGGAGCGCCTCCGGCGCTTGGCCAGGGGCACGCGCAACCTTTACCGGCGGGCGGGGATCGGCGCCCGGGCTGGAGGTGGGACCGCGCCGGGCGGTCCCTAGACTCGTCACCATGGAGTCCCCAGCCGTCGCGCTCACCGGTCTGGTCAAGCGGTACGGCCGGGTCGTCGCGGTCGACGGCCTGACCTTGAGCGCCGGGCGCGGGGAGGTCACCGCGATCCTCGGGCCGAACGGCGCCGGCAAGACCTCCACGGTCGAGATCTGCGAGGGGTTCAGGAAGGCCGACGGCGGCACCGTCCGCGTGCTCGGCCTCGACCCCGTCCGCGACGCGGCGCGGCTGCGGCCCCGGGTCGGGGTGATGCTCCAGTCGGGCGGCGTGCCGCCCGCGGCGCGGGCCGGGGAGTGGCTGCGCACGGTCGCCCGCTTCCACGCCCACCCCCTGGACCCCATGGCGCTGCTGTCCCTGCTGGGCCTCGCCGAGCACGCCCGCACGCCCTACCGCCGCCTGTCGGGCGGGCAGCAGCAGCGCCTGTCCCTGGCCGCGGCGGTCATCGGCCGGCCGGAGCTGGTGTTCCTCGACGAGCCCACCGCGGGCCTGGACCCGCAGGCCAGGCACGCCTGCTGGGACCTGATCGGCGAGCTGCGCGCCCGCGGGGTCTCCACCGTCCTGACCACCCACCACATGGACGAGGCCGAGCGTCTCGCCGACCACGTGGTCATCATCGACCGCGGCACGGTGGTCGCCCAGGGAAGCCCGCACATCCTGACCGGCGCGGAACGCCAGCTCCGTTTCCGCGCCCGCCCCGGCCTCGACCTGGACGAGCTGCTGGCGGCCCTCCCGGTGGGCAGCGCCGCCAAGGAGTCGCCGAGCGGCCACTACGTCATCGAGGGTCACGTGGGCCCCGAGCTCCTCGGCACCGTGACCGCCTGGTGCGCGGCCGAGGGTGTCACCGCCGACGACCTCAGCGTCGAACGCCGCACCCTGGAGGACGTCTTCCTGGAGCTGACCGGCCGTGAACTCCGTTAGCCCCGCCGCCGTCCCGCCCTCCCCAAGCCGCCGCCTTCTCGCCCGGGCCGCGCCGGCGCGCCGCCGCCTTCTCGCCAGGACGGGGTCCTCCGCCGTCCCGTCCTCACCTCACACGACCGGAAGGGGGCCGCTGTGACGGCCGCGCTCGACTTCACGCCGCGACCGGGGGCGGCGCCGTTGCCGCGCATGGTGCTGGCGCAGGCGGGGGCCGAGCTGCGGGCCGTGCTGCGGAACGGTGAGCAACTGCTGCTCACGCTGATCATCCCGGTGCTGGTGCTGGCGGGGTTCTCGGCCGTGCCGCTGCTCGAGCTGCCGGGGCGGCGGGTCGACTTCGTCGCGCCCGGGGTGCTCGCCCTGGCGATCATGTCCACGGCGTTCACCGGGCAGGCCATCGCCACCGGCTTCGAGCGCCGGTACGGGGTGCTGAAGCGCCTCGGCGCCACCCCCCTGTCCCGCTCGGGGCTGCTGCTGGCCAAGACGCTCGCCGTGCTCGCCGTGGAGGCGCTGCAGGTCGCGGTGCTGGCCGGGGTGGCGCTGGCGCTCGGGTGGCGGCCCGGGGGCAACCCGCTCTGGGCGGCGGCGCTGATCCTCGCGGGCACGGCGGCGTTCAGCGGGCTCGGCCTGCTCATGGCGGGCACCCTGCGCGCCGAGGCCACGCTGGCCGCCGCCAACCTGGTCTACCTGGTGCTGCTCGGGCTCGGCGGCGTGATCGTCCCGATCACCGCGTTCCCGCACGCCCTCCGCGCCGTCGTGGAACTGCTGCCGATCACCGCCCTCACCGGCGGACTGCGATCGGCACTCTCCGGCACCGCAGGCTTCCCGTCCTGGTCGCTGCTCGTCCTGCTCGCCTGGGCCGCGGTCTCCCTGGCCCTGGCCGCCCGGACGTTCCGCTGGGAGTGACCCGGCTGCCCGGTTCGGTGGTGTACGCCGGATATCATCCGGCTCCTGTCAGGCTCCGCCGCCCGACACAGGTCCGTCCCCCGAGCCGCACGCCGTCGTGCGGAGAACGTGAGCGCCTCACATGACCGCGTCCCCACCGTCCGCGACGCCGCGTCCCCGTGTCCGGGCACGGCCCGGCGTGGCCGCCCGCACGCTCGCGGCCGTGCCCGCGCCGGGACTGGTGCTGCTCGGCATCGTGTCGGTGCAGGTGGGCGCGGGGCTCGCCAAGCAGTTGTTCGGGCAGTTCACCCCGAGCGCCGTGGTGTTCCTGCGCATCGCCACCGGGGCGGTCATCCTCGCGGTGCTGGCCAGGCCCCGGCTGCGCGGCCTGTCCCGGCGTGACATCGGCGTGGTCGCGGCGTTCGGGTTGTCGCTCGGATTGATGAACCTGGCCTTCTACGAGGCGCTCGCGCGGCTCCCCATCGGCATCGCGGTGACCGTGGAGTTCCTCGGGCCGCTCGGCGTCGCGGTCGCCGCCTCGCGCAGGCGGCTGGACCTGCTGTGGGTGGCGCTGGCCGGGGCGGGGATCGCGCTGCTCGCGCCGTGGAGCGGCGGCTCGGTGAGCCTGCTCGGACTGCTGTTCGCCGCGCTCGCCGGGGCCTTCTGGGCGGGGTACATCGTCATGTCGGCCACCGTGGGCAGCCGCATCCCGGGCACCGGCGGGCTGACCGCGGCCATGGTCGTGGCGACGGTGGTGATCGCGCCGTTCGGCCTCACCGGCGCGGGGACGGACCTGCTGGAGCCGCACGTGCTGCTGATCGGCGTGGGCGTCGGGCTGCTCTCGTCGGTGATCCCGTACACGCTGGAGCTGGAGGCCCTGCGCCGCATGCCGAAGCGGGTGTTCGGCATCCTGATGAGCCTGGAGCCCGCCGCCGCGGCGCTGGTCGGGCTGATCGTGCTGCACGAGTTCCTGACCGTCTGGCAATGGGCCGCCATCGCCTGCGTCGTCGTCGCCTCCGTCGGCGCCACCCGCACGCAGGACCCGGCCCCCGCCGTCCCCCCCACCGCGGACGACACCGGGACGCGGGGCCACCCGCTCCCCTGACGGCCCACCGCACGGGCCGGCCCACCGCGGACCGCACCGGGACGCGGGCCGCACCGGGACGCGGGCCGCCCACCCCCCGGCGACCCGCCGCGCGGGGTCAGCGGGCCGGTACGCCGGTGGCGGCCCGCTGATCGGTGAGCACCGGGATGACGACCTCCAGGCACGTGCCGCGGCCGTAGGCGCTGCGGACGGTCAGGGTGCCGCCCGCCACCTCGACCCGGTCGCCGAGGCCCGCGAGGCCCGAGCCCGCCCGGGGGTCGGCGCCGCCGGCACCGTCGTCGCGTACCTGCAGCCGCAGCGTGCCGTCCCGCACGATCAGCGAGATCTCGGCCACCGAGGCCCGGGCGTGCTTGGCGATGTTGGTGAGCGCCTCCGACACGACGTAGTAGACGGCCACCTCCACCCGCTCGTCCAGCCGCCCCGGCACCCGCAGGTCGAGCTCCACCGGCACCGCCGAACGCCGTGCGAGCATCTTCACCGCCGGCACCAGCCCGCCCCGGGAAAGGATCGCCGGGTGCAGGCCCCGGGACAGCTCCTGCACCTCCGCCACCACGCCGGACAGGTCGTCCGCCACCCGGTCCAGCCGGGCCCCGAGCCCGGGCACGGCGGACGCCTCCGCCCGCGCCCCGTTCAGCTCCAGCCCGAGCGTCACCAGGCGCTGCTGCACCCCGTCGTGCAGGTCGCGCTCGATGCGGCGCCTGGTGTCGTCCGCCGCCGTCACGGCGCGGGCCCGTGAGGCGGCGAGCTGCGCCTTGGCCTGGGCGTTGCAGACGGCGGTGGAGACCAGCGCGGTGAACTCCTCCATGCGCCGCTCCATGCCCGGGGCGGGCTCGGGATCGGTGGACAGGGCGGTCACGGCGCCCCACAGCCCGCCGTCGGTGTTGATCGGGATGCCGATCGCGCACCGGACACCCCGCCGCCGCGCCCACGCGGCGACCTCGCCCGGGGCGACGTCGAAACCGGTCATGCGGGCTCGCCGCCCGGTGCGCAGCACCATGCCGGCGGCGTTCGGCGCGTCCGGGGAGTAGCGCCAGCCCGTCGGGATCACGTGCTCCGGGCCCAGTGCGCTCCACGAGCCCACCGCGACGCACATGCCGTCGTCGTCGTACCGGATGATCGCGGTGTGCTCCACGCCGAGGATGCGGCCCATCTCGGCCGCCACCGCGCCGAACAGCTCCTCGGAGCTGACGCCGCACGCCACCAGCGTCGCCACCCGCCGCAGCGCGGCCTGCTCGGCCACCACGCGGTGCACGTCGTCCCGGCTGGCCGCCAGCTCCGCGGATATCTCGGCCCGGTCGCGGGCCGCCCCGAGCAGCGACACCAGCACCGGCGCGATGCCCCGCTCCAGGTGGCGCAGCGCCGGCTCGGCGGTCTCGGGCACGGTCAGCGTGCCGAGCGTCTCGGTGCCCCGGCACAGCGGCAGCGCCACCCGGCCGGGACCCGGCTCGCAGGCGCCGGCGACCAGCGTCAGGCCGGGGACGCCGAGCGCCCGCTCCAGGTGCGCCGCCGCCGCCGCGACGGCCTCGGGCAGGCTTTTCGCGCCGAGCAGGAGGCGGGACAGGGAGGTCGCGAGGTCGGCCTCACGGCGTCGCTCCTCGGCCGCGCGGCTGCCCGCCTCGGCCTCACGCCGCCGTTGCCCGGCCTCGGCGGCCAGGGCGCGGGACACCGACGTTATCGACCCGGTGACCAGCGCGGCACCGAGGAAGACCAGCAGCGTCATCAGCCCCTCGCCCTGATGCATGGCGAGCCGGCCCGTCGGCGGCACGGTGAGGAGATCGAACGTCAGCGCGCTCGCCACCGCGGTGGCGAGACCGAGGCCGAGGCCCCACACCGTCGAGACCAGAAGGACGCTGACCAGGTAAACTACGCCCAGGGACTCGGGTGACACGACCATCCCGAGCAGGTGTGCCAGCCCGGCTTCCGCCGCGATGAGGAGCACGGCCGCCGCGATCCCCGCCGCGACCGGTGGCCGCGCGGTCCGCTTGAGCAGCGGCTGCATCCAGGCACACTCCGCGAATATACTCCCGCACCCCCAGCCTCTCCCCGCCGGGGCGTTCCCCCAGGTCGGCGACGTGTTCGGGTGGGCAGGGAGCGAGGCGACCAGGGACGATGACGACCACAGCGAACGAGGGGACGGCGCGCCGCCTGCGCGTCGTGCTGGCCGACGACGACGTGTTGCTGCGCGAGGGCCTCGCGGGGCTGCTCGAGCGGTCCGGATTCGAGATCGCCGGGCTGGCCGGGGACGGGCCCCGCCTGGTGGAGCTGGCCCGCGAGCAGCGTCCCGACCTCGCGGTGATCGACATCAGGATGCCGCCCGGGCAGGCGATGGAGGGGGTCGTCGCGGCCCGCGCGATCCACGAGAGCTGCCCCGACGTCGGCATCATGCTGCTGTCGGCGCACGTCGAGGTCGAGGAGGCCATGGAGCTGCTCGGTTCGGGCACGCGGGTGGGGTACCTGCTGAAGAGCCGGATCATGGACGTGTCCGAGTTCATGGAGAACCTGCGGCGGGTCGCGCAGGGCGGCGCGGTGGTGGACCCGAGCCTGGTGAGTGAACTGGTGGCGGCACGGCGCCGGGACGACCCCCTGGACCAGCTCACCACGCGCGAGCGCGAGGTGCTGTCACTGATGGCCGAGGGCCGCTCCAACGCCGGCATCGCCCGCCGCCTGTGGATCACCGAGGGCACCGTCGAGAAGCACGTACGCAGCATCATGATGCGAATGCGCCTGCCCGAGACCGGCGACGACCACCGCCGCGTGCTGGCCGTGCTGACGTTCCTGGACTCCCGCTGAACGCGCGGCGCCCTTGCTGGAGGTCCGCGGCGCCGACGACGACCGGGGCGGTCCCGGCGCTCGTTCCTGGAGACCCGCCGGAACGGCCTCGCGGCGTCCTAGCCGGGGGGGCCGCAGGGTGAGGCGCGGACGACGGCGAGGATCGTCTCGGCGCTGAGGTCGGACTTGGCGATGAAGGCCGCGGCGGGGCTCTGGTCGATCAGGTCGGCCACGTCGCCGCAGTGGCGGGCCGAGATGAGGATCACGCACGGGGGCCGGCGCCATACGCTGCGTACCAGCCGTTCCGCCAGCGCGAAGCCGTCGTCGTCGCCGAGGTCGAGGTCCACCAGGGCGACGTCCGGCTCGAGCTCGCCGAACCGTTGCAGCGCGTCCGGGCCCCGCGAGACACCGACCACCGTGACCCCGCCCCGGTCAAGGACCCGGCCGGCGACCTTCAGGAAGTGATCGTTGTCATCGACGATCATGCAGCGCAGGGGCACACCACCAGCCTCCCAGCCGTCGTGACCCGGCGCATTGCAGCTAGCTGGTACAGCCCACCCCGGCGGGCATGACCTGCGGGATGGGTGCTGACGTCGGTGACGCGGCGGGGGTCGTGCCGCGATCGTGGAACGTGTACAAAGCCTCCTCCACGAGGGGGTACGGCACACTCGCCGGCCCACGGCACCGTCCCGACCGACGGCCGCCGCCCCGGCGCGGAGACGGAAGACGGGGGACCACGATGCACGCCAACCCGGCACCGCTGCGTCGGAATCTCGGCCACCGCACGTCCCCGGCCCCGGCCACACGACCCACCCCCGTCCTCCCCACCTCCCCAACCGCCACCACATCGTCCCCCACCCC
>NZ_JBDPMD010000072.1:0-35292 GCF_039871875.1 Sphaerisporangium sp. B11E5
CGGATGTCGGGGGGGGGGGCGTAGTCGGACGCGGGGGGGTACTCGGGCGCCGCGGTGTAGTCCGGCGCGGGGGGGTAGTCGGCGGCGGGCGTGTAGCGCTGGGTGGTGCCGTAGTCGGCGGGAGGGGGGTACTCGTTGCCGTAGTCGGGGGGGTAGCCCTGCGACGAGCCGTAGGCGGGGGTGGGCTCGTACTCGGGGTTGGTGCGGTAGTCCGGGGGGGCCGAGTAGTCGAGAGGCGGGGTCGTGTAGTCGCCGTGGGGCTCGCGGGGCCTGCCGTAGCCGTCGGGCTCGCCCTGGTCGGCGGCGGCGCCGTACGTCCGGGAGGTGCTGTAGCCGCCGTACTCCGCGGCGGGGACGTGCTCGGGGGCGTACCCGCCCGCGGCGGCGGAGCCGTACTGCGCCGGGACGGCGTGCTCGCCGGAGGCCGCGCGGCGGCGGGGGGCCTCGGGGGCGGGCAGGGTGAAGCCGTCGGGCGGGGTGAAGTCGGGGTGCGCCACCTGCTCGGCGGGGACGCCGCGCTCGGCGGGGACACCGTGCTCGGCGGCGGCCGGCTCGGACGGCCACGGCGCGGCGGGACGCTCGCGGGGCCGGTCGTCCGGCGGGTACGCGGCCTCACGCGGGTACGCCGGGGGCGGCGGCACGGCCTGCGCCCCGGTGCTCGGCATGGGCGGCTGGTGGGCGGGGGTGCCGTGGGACGCGACGAGACGGTCGGGGGCGGGGGCGGCGCCGCGGGCCACCAGCACGTCCTTCGGGCCGAGGCCGGCGCCCCTGGCCTGCTCCTGCGGCGGGCGCGCGTACTGCCCGGTGCCGGGGTACTCGGGGTAGTCCGCGTACTCGGCGGAGCCCTCGGGCTCGGCGTCCTCGCCCGCGTACTCCTCGCCGTCGCCGGCGTAGTCCTCCTGTGGATAATCGTCCTCGGCGTACTGTCCGCCCGCCTGGCTGTAGCCGTCGTCCAGGGTGTCGAGCAGCCGGCCGACGTCCTCCATGGGCATGCGGAAACTGGCGGTGCACATCTCGCCTCGCCAGAGGCTGAGTACCAGCGTCCCTTCATGCCAGGTCACCCGGAGCACCCGCTCCTGACCTCGGGCGTCGAAGAACACCTCACCAAAGGATGGCAGTGGGACAACTTCCGACATGGCAGACATCGTGCTTTAACCAGCCTTTATTCGTCCACTAGACCTCAGGAAACCCTACCGAACCGTTCGCATCACCGACATGGCTCACCAGTGTGGCCCTTCTCGCACCTCGCCCCCCGGATCAGGGCACGCGAAACGGTAGATCGTCTTTGACCCCCAGGACCCGGCCACGCCAGTGTGCCATGCCGATCGCCGCGCGGGTTCCGGAATGCCGAGATGGACCCGTATCGCCCGGGCGATCCGTCGTCCACAACCCGGCACGGCGACCCTCCCTGGACGGGTAGCGTTTCATGCCGTGCTCGACGACTTCCACAGCGCTTCAGGCGACGCCGCCGACGACCTCGACAGCCTCGACGACCTCGATCTCGACGACGAGGAGGAGGGGGCCCTCCCGCCGGTCGAACGGCTGCTGAGCGCGGCCGTCACCGCCCTCGGCGGCGCCGAGCGGCCCGGCCAGGTCAAGATGGCGCAGGCCGTGCGGCACGCCATCGAGCACGACGAGCACCTCGCCGTGCAGGCCGGCACCGGCACCGGCAAGTCGCTCGCGTACCTCGTGCCGGCGCTCCGGCACGCCATCGAGTCGGACGGCGCGGTCGTGGTCTCCACCGCCACCATCGCGCTGCAGCGGCAGCTCGTGGACCGCGACCTGCCCCGCCTGGCGCAGGCGCTGGCCGACCATCTACCCCACGAGCCACAGTTCGCCATCCTCAAGGGAAGGCGGAACTATCTCTGCCGCCACAAAGCCGTCGCCGGGTGGGCCGACGACGAGGAGGAAGGCCTGTTCGACCCCCGCGACATCAGCGCCACCGGCCGCATGGTGCAGCGCATCCAGGAGTGGGCCGAGGAGACCGAGACCGGCGACCGGGACGAACTGGTGCCCGGGGTGAACGAGCAGGCGTGGCGGCAGTTCTCCGTCAGCGCCCGCGAGTGCCTCGGCGCGCAGCGCTGCCCGAGCGGCGCGGAGTGCTTCGCCGAGCGGGCCAGGGAGCGGGCCGGGCAGGTCGACGTCGTCGTCACCAACCACGCGCTGCTCGCCATCGACGCGATGGAGGACTTCGCGGTACTGCCCGACCACGACGTGGTCGTGGTGGACGAGGCGCACGAGCTGGCCGACCGGGTCACCGCCGTGGTCACCGACGAGCTGTCCGAGGTCTCCGTCGCGACCGCCGTGCGCCGGGTGGGGCGGCTCATCGAGCAGGCGGTGGCCGACCGGCTGCAGGAAGCCGGGGAGGACCTCAAGGCCCTGCTGGCGGTGGCGCCGCCCGGGCGCCTCGACACGCTGCCCGAGGTGCTCGGAGTCACCCTCGCGGTGATCCGCGACGCCGCCTTCGCCTGCGTCACCGCCCTCGGCCCGCGCGGCGCCGACCGCGACGACCCCGAGCGGGCCGGCCTGCGCAAGGCCGCCTTCACCGCGCTGGACGAGGTCCACGACACCGCCGCCCGCATCCTGGAGGCCTTCGGCGGCGACTCCGAGGTGGACCGCGCCGAGGTCGTCTGGCTGGACGCCGCCACCGACCGCCGCCCCGCCGTCCTGCGCGTCGCGCCGCTCGCCGTGGGCGGCATGCTGCGCGAGAAGCTCTTCGGTGACCGCACGGTCATCCTCACCAGCGCGACCCTGGCCCTCGGCGGCACCTTCGACGACATGGCCCGCCAGTGGGGCCTCGGCCCCGCCAACCCCGACGGCCCCCGCACCGAGGACACCAAGGAGACCGAGGACGCCAAGAAGGACGCGCCACAGTCCAGGGGCTGGACCGGCCTGGACGTCGGGTCACCCTTCGACCACCCGCGCAGCGGCATCCTCTACATCGCCCGGCACCTCCCCCAGCCCGGCCGCGACGGGCTCCCGCAGGCGTACCTCGACGAGATCGCCGAGCTGATCGAAGCCGCCGGCGGCCGCACCCTGGGCCTGTTCTCCTCCATGCGCGCCGCCAAGGCCGCCACCGAGGCCCTCCGCGACCGCATCGGCGTCCCCCTGCTCTGCCAGGGCGACGACTCCACCTCACTGCTGGTCCAGCGCTTCGCCGACGACCCCGCCACCTGCCTCTTCGGCACCCTGTCCCTCTGGCAGGGCGTGGACGTCCCCGGCCCCTCCCTGAGCCTGGTCATCATCGACCGCATCCCCTTCCCCCGCCCCGACGACCCCCTGACCTCGGCCCGCCAGCGCCACATAGCCGCCAAAGGCGGCAACGGCTTCATGACCGTAGCCGCCACCCACGCCGCCCTGCTCCTGGCCCAAGGCGCCGGCCGCCTCCTCCGCTCCCAATCAGACAAGGGAGTAGTAGCCGTCCTCGACCCCCGCCTGGCAACCGCCCGCTACAGCACCTTCCTCAGAGCCACCCTCCCCCCCTTCTGGACCACCGACAACCCCCAAAAAGTCCGCGCCGCCCTCCGCCGCCTCACCACAACCTGACCCACCGGCCCCCCTTCCCTGTGGCGTAAACCGATCATGCGCTCGGCACACCGGCGGACGGGACTGCGATGACCGTGCGCCACCCGGACACACCGACGTCACGACCGAACAGAGACGACACCACCGGCCACGACGGCACCACGGGACACGACGGCACCACGGGACACGACGGCACCACGGGACACGACGGCACCATCGGACACGACCCGCACGACCGGACACGACCCGCACGACCGGACACGACGGCACCACCGGACACGACGGCACCAACACGAAGTAGTGCTCCCCGCGCACGCGGGGAGCACGACGGACACGACCGCACCACCGGACACGCCGACGACCGGACACGGCCGCACCACCGGACACGACCGCACGGCCGCATCATCGGACACGGCCGCATCATCGGACACGGCCGCATCATCGGACACGGCCGCATCACCGGACACGGCCGCATCACCGGACACGGCCGCATCACCGGACACGGCCGCATCACCGGACACGGCCGCATCACCGGACACGGCCCCGCACCACCGGACACGGCCCCGCACCACCGGACACGGCCGCACCACCGGACACGGGTGCACCACACGGGCACGGCCGCACCACCGGACACGAGCCGCACCACCGGACACGAGCCGCCGGGGCGGTCAGGAGGTCAGGTCGGCGATGGCTCGTAGGGCCAGTTCGTAGGAGCGCAGGCCGAAGCCGGCGATGGTGCCGGTGGCTACCGCGGCGACCACCGAGGTGTGGCGGAACTCCTCACGGGCGGCCGGGTTGGAGATGTGGACCTCGACGAGCGGTGCCGTTCGCTGGGCGATCGCGTCACGCAGGGCGTAGGAGTAGTGGGTGAAGGCCGCGGGGTTCAGCACCACGGGGACGCGGCCGTCGGCGGCCTCGTGGAGCCATGACACCAGCTCGGCCTCGTCGTCGGT
The DNA here is from genome assembly GCF_039871875.1 of Sphaerisporangium sp. B11E5. Taxonomy (NCBI): domain Bacteria; kingdom Bacillati; phylum Actinomycetota; class Actinomycetes; order Streptosporangiales; family Streptosporangiaceae; genus Sphaerisporangium; species Sphaerisporangium sp. B11E5. The sequence continues at coordinate 4,479 of NZ_JBDPMD010000072.1, forward strand.
CTGCCGGAAATCGACCTCCAGGCCTACCTCGGCGCCGGCTTTCCGGCACAGCCCGGCCAGATCGTCCAGCGTCTCGGCGCCGTAGACATCCGGCTCCCGCGTCCCCAGTCGGGAGAGATTCGGGCCGTTCAACACCAGTACCGGCCTCATGTCACCCATCTCCTCCATGCTCACGACGACACCAGACCGTCAGCGGGCGATCTTGCGGTAGGTCTCCTCCAGGAGATCCTCGGGCGGGTCCTCCAGGCGGGTGACCTTGGCGACGTCGTCGAGGATGACGAAGCGGCGGCGGGTGCCGCGGTTCTTCTTGTCCACCCGCATGTGGTCGCGGAGCTCGGGCCAGGCCTCGTGGCGGTAGGCCGTGGGGAGGCCCACGGCGGTGAGGATGTCCCGGGTGCGCTGGACCAGGGACAGGGGGGCGTGGCCGGAGAGGTGGGAGAGTTCGGCGGCGTAGACCATGCCGATGGCCACGGCCTCGCCGTGGCGCATGTGGTACTCCTCCACGCGTTCTATGGCGTGGGCGAGGGTGTGGCCGTAGTTCAGCATCTCGCGGACGCCGGACTCGCGCAGGTCGGCGCCGACGACGTCGGCCTTGACCTGGATCTTGCGTTCGATCAGCGCGCGGGTGTGGCGGCCCTCGGGGAGGCGGGCGCCTTCGGGGTCGTCCTCGATCAGGAGCAGGATGGTGGGGTCGGCGATGAAGCCACCCTTGATGATCTCGGCCAGGCCGGCGACGTAGTCCTCGCGGGGCACCGAGACCAGGGTGGCGAGGTCGCACAGCACGCCGGACGGCGGGTGGAAGGAGCCGACGAGGTTCTTGCCCTCGGGCGTGTTGATGCCGGTCTTGCCGCCCACGGCGGCGTCCACCATGCCGAGCAGCGTGGTGGGCATCTGGACGACCTTCACGCCGCGCAGCCAGGTGGCCCCGACGAAACCGGCGAGATCGGTGGTCGCCCCGCCGCCGACGCCCACCACGGCGTCGGACCGGGTGATGCCGTACCGGCCGAAGGCCGACCACAGCTCCGCGGCCACGTCGACGGACTTGGCCCGCTCGCCGTCCGGCACCGGCAGCCCCACGACGGCGTACCCCGCCGACTCCAGCGCACCGCAGACCGGGCGGGAGATCTCCGGCAGGCTGGCCGGGTGGACCACCGCCACCGTGCGGACCTCGTCCCCGAGCAACCCGGGCAGCTCGGCGAGCACCCCGGTGCCGACGACCACGTCGTACGGCCGCTCACCCTTGACCGTGATGCGTGTGCTGGTCACGCCCGCGCCTCCTGTCCGCTCATGACGGGAGCTCCTTGACGATCTCGTCGGCGACGTCGGCCGGGTCGCGGTCGTCGGTGGCCACGGTGAGCGAGGCCAGCGACTCGTAGACGGGACGCCGCTCCTCCATCAGTTGCTTGAGGCGGCTGCGCGGGTTGAGGACCAGCAGCGGACGCGCCGAGCCGAGGCCGACGCGCTTCACCGCGTCGGAGAGGCCCACCTGGAGGTACACGACGAAGTGCCCGGACAGCAGCTCGCGGGTCGCGGGATCGAGCACGGCGCCGCCGCCCAGGGACAACACGCCGTCGTGCCCGGCCAGCGCGCCGCGCACGGCGGCCGCCTCCAGCTCGCGGAAACGCTCCTCGCCGTCGTCGACGAAGATGTCGGAGACCGGCTTGCCCGCCACGGCCTCGACGTCGGTGTCGGTGTCGCGGAAACCCACGCCGAGGCGGTCGGCCAGCAGACGGCCGACCGTGGACTTCCCCGACCCGGGCGGGCCGATCAGCACAGCTCTGGGAGTCGTCACTTGATCACCATTGAGGAGAGGTATCCGGACAGGTTGCGGGCGACCTCCTCCACGGAGTCGCCGCCGAGCTTCTCGACGGCGGCGTCCGCGAGCACCAGCGCGACCATCGCCTCGGCCACGATGCCGGCGGCGGGCACCGCGCACACGTCGGACCGCTGGTTGATCGCCTTGGCGGCCTCCCCGGTGATGACGTCCACCGTGGAGAGCGCCCGGGGCACCGTGGAGATCGGCTTCATGGCGGCGCGCACCCGCAGCGGCTCGCCGTTGGTCATGCCGCCCTCGACGCCGCCCGCGCGGTTGGTGACCCGGCGCACGCCCGCATCGGTGTTCTCGATCTCGTCGTGTGCCCGCGACCCGCGGCGGCGGGCGGTCTCGAAGCCGTCGCCGACCGCGACGCCCTTGATCGCCTGGATGCCCATCAGGGCCGCGGCCAGGCGGGAGTCGAGCCGCCGGTCCCAGTGCACGTAGCTGCCGAGGCCGGGCGGCAGGCCGTACGCCAGGACCTCGACGACGCCGCCGAGCGTGTCGCCCTCGCGCCGCGCGGTGTCGATCTCGTCGACCATGGCGGCGCCCGCGCCGGCGTCCACGCAGCGCACCGGGCTCTCGTCGATCGCGGCGAGGTCGCCGGGGCCGGGGACCACGCCGTCCGGGGCCTCGGCGGTGCCGATGGAGACGACGTGGCTGACGATGTCGACACCGAGCGCCTGCTTGAGGAAGTTGCGGGCGACCTGCCCGAGTGCCACCCGGGCGGCGGTCTCGCGGGCGCTGGCGCGGTCAAGCACCGGGCGGGCGTCGTCGAAGCCGTACTTCTGCATGCCGGACAGGTCGGCGTGGCCGGGGCGGGGGCGCGACAGCGGGGCGTTGCGCGCCTGGGCGGCCAGGACGTCGGGATCGACGGGGTCGGCGGCCATCACGGTCTCCCATTTGGGCCACTCGGAGTTGCCCACCCGGATCGCCACCGGGCTGCCGAGCGTGTGGCCGTGGCGGACGCCGCCGACGATGGTCACGACGTCCTGCTCGAACTTCATGCGCGCGCCGCGGCCGTAACCCAGGCGGCGGCGGGCGAGGGCGTGCTCGATGTCGGCCGTGGTCACCGCGACTCCGGCGGGCAACCCTTCAAGGATCGCGACGAGCTCCGGGCCGTGGGACTCGCCTGCGGTCAACCAGCGCAACATGGTGACAAGTCTTCCACGTACCGCCCACTGCCATCGCCGCCCCCCGGGGGCCTTGTGGACAACTCCGGGGCTAGTACAGGGCGGCGAGCGCGCCCGCGGCGATGAAGGGACCGAGGGGGAACTGGGTCTTCAGCGTGCCCCTGCCGGTGAGCAGCAGCAGGACGGCGTACAGCGCGCCGAGCACCAGCCCGCCCATCGCGGCCGCCACCCAACGGTCCATGCCGAGCGAGCCGGCGAGCATGCCCACCAGGCCGGCGAGCTTGGCGTCACCGAGGCCGAGCGCGTGCGGCCAGCCGTACCACAACACGGCATACGCGCCCCCGAGGGCCAGGCCGCCGAGCAGGGCGTAGCCGAGGTGGCCGGTGGGGATGAGGAGCACGGCGAGGATGGGGTAAGAGGGCAGGGTGATCACGTCGGGCAGCCGGCGGGTGCGCCAGTCGATCACCGAGAGCAGGGATCCGGCGACGGCCCCGTACCCCCAGGACCACAGGCACGGCGTGCCCTGGAGCCGCCAGGCGACCACCGCGCAGGCCACCACCGTCCCGAGCTCCACCCATGGGGGCCATCTCCAGGAGGGCCACCGGCCGGGGGCCTGGGTGAGGACCTCGCGGGCTTCCGCCCACCGCGATCCCCGTTCCGCGGCCTGCGGTGGGACGTCCGGGATCCGCTCCGGGGCGAAGCCGTCCGCCAGCACCCGGACGAACGTCCCGGCGAGCAGGCCGGCGAATCCCGCCGCGAACACTATGTCCCACACGCCCGCGACCCTAGTGGAGGTTCAGCCTCTCGGGCGGCGCAGACGCTGAAGAAGGTTTCGCTTCACCGGGCGGGCGACGGTCACGTCGGCGTGCCGCTTCAGGGACTGGACGAGGCCGTCCAGCGTCTCCAGAGGCTTCCCGGTGGCGGCCAGCGCGTGGAGCAGCGGACCTTCCAGGACGAACGGGACCGGTCCCGCGACGTCGACGACGACCGCGGCGGCGTTCTCGCCCAGGGCGGCCCGGCAGACCTGGGGGGTGAGGACCTGGATGGGGCGGGCGTCGGGCCGCCAGCGCGTCAGCGCGTCGGCGCCGGTGAACGCGGGCACGGCCTTCCTGCCGTCCGCCCCCACCAGCACAGGGAGCGCCATCTCGCTCTCCTTCTCCCGCCTGAGCCCGTCCGCCCCCGTCTCCGCCTCGGTCAGGAGCGCCACCACCGGCACCAGCAGCCGTACGTCCGCCAGCACCGCCGCGACGCCCGCAGCATCCGCCTTCCCCGCGGCATACGCCGCCAGCACGTCCGCCACCGCCGCGTCGGCGGCGCCGTCGTCGTCCGGGACCAAGGGCTGCGGAATACTCGGCACGACCAGCGAGCCTACCCGCCGTCAGCCGAGGTCGGCGATGGCGGCCACGGGGCCGCCGCCGGAGGGGCCCTGGTGGACGGCGGCCACGGAGACGAAGACGGCCGGGTCGCCGGTGACGCTGGCCGCCACGCCGCCCACGGTGGCTTTGATCTGGCGGTGCCAGTGGACGTCGGAGTCGTCGAGCATGATGTTGCGGCGGCCTCTCACGCGGCCGGAGGGGTCGGCTTCGCATTTCATGAAGACGTTGACCAGGCGGTCGCCGAGGTCGCTGGGGTGGGGCCGGTCGGGGAGGTCGATGCCGCTGGAGCGGATGGCCTGCCAGATGCCGTCGGCGTCCAGGGCGTCGTTCATGACGCTGTGGCCGATGCGGTAGCGGCCGCCGATGCCGCGGACGTTGCCGACGACGACGATCTGGGCGCGGTCCAGTTCCACGCCGGAGGAGCAGGAGGCGACGCTGGAGTACAGGGACAGGTCGCGGTGGATCTGCTCGGCGGTCGGCGGCTCGATCTCTCCCAGGGCGACGGCGATGCCGAGCGCGGTGGTGGAGTTGGAGATGTCCATGGACGGGCCGGTGTCCTCGGTGATCACGTCGTGGCCGCGGGACTTGGCGTCGGTGATGGTGGACAGGGTGAGCAGCGGCGTCTTGGTCTGCACGTAGTGGACGTCGGCGGGGTCGTCGATGCCGGCGGCCTTCATGGCCTCGCGCACCCCGGCGGCGACCTTCTCCACCATGGCGGGACGGCCGATGTCCTCGGGGAGGATCACGTCGCTCATGGCCACACCCACCGAGACCCGCGGCTCGTCGCTCGCGGGGGCCGACGCGGGGTCGACGGTGGCGAAGATCGTGGCGTGCGGGCTGAGCACCCCGTCCGTGCCGCCGGACCACACGAGCGGCACCTGGGCGACCTCCTCGGGCGTGCGGGTGCCCTTGGCGACGAGCACCTCGCGGAAGGCGCGGTCGGCGAGGATGCGGGTGTAGTCGTTCACCCCGCCGTTGCCCTCGGTCTTGCCGATCACGGCGAGCACCCGGTCGGCCTCGATCACCCCTTCGTCGATCAGCCTCGACAACCCGGAGGCGTCGGTGACGCTCTCGATGGCGACCTTGCGCACCTCGATCGGATCCGGCATGTGTCCTCTACCTCTCATCCTTCGACGACGGTGCCGACACCGCCGGTCAGCGCCTCGCCGATGTTCTCCAGCGAGGTGATCACGGCCCGGCCCCCGGTGCCGGCGAACCGCAGCGCGGCCTCCACCTTGGGGCCCATGCTGCCACTGCCGAAGTGACCGGCATCGAGCAGCGTTCGCATGTCCGCCACCGAGATCCGCCCGATGGGCCGCGCGTCCGGGGTGCCGAAGCCAGCGACGGCGGCGGGCACGTCGGTGGCGAGGACCAGCACGGTGGCCCGTACGGCGGGCGCGAGCACGGCGGCGGTGGCGTCCTTGTCCACGACGGCCTCCACCCCGGTGAGCGCGCCGGACGGCAGCCGCACCACGGGCACTCCTCCGCCTCCGGCGACCACGACCGTGTACCCGGCCTCCATGAGCGTGAGCGCGGCGGGCGCGTCGAGGATCTCCAGCGGCGCCGGCGAGGCCACGACGCGGCGCCAGCCCTTGCCGGGGAACTCGCGCCAGGTCTCGCCGAGCTCCTCGAACCTGCGGGCCTCCTCGGCGCCGAAGTAGCTGCCGATCGGTTTGACGGGGTCCAGGAACGCCGGGTCCTCGGCGTCCACGAGGGTGCGGGTGACCACCACGACGGAGCGGTGGCCGAGGGAGTTGAGCACCAGCACGCCGATGGTGGCCTGGGTCTGCGCGCCGCACCAGTCCAGCGGGACGGGCGGCACGACGGAGGCGGCGATCTGGTTCTTCAGCAGCAGGTTGCCCACCTGGGGGCCGTTGCCGTGCGTCAGGACGACCTCGTGGCCGGCGTCGATCAGCGCGGACACGTGTTTCATGGCCCGCTCGACCGCCAGCCGCTGGTGCACGGGGGACGCGCTCCCGTCCGGCGCGGTCATCGCGTTCCCGCCGAGAGCTATCAGTACGCGTTCACCCACAGCCTGAAGCTAGCCGTCCTGGCGGCCCCCCTCATTGGCCATCATCGCCCAGGAAAGCGGCCTTCTTCGGCTTATTTCGCCAATGCCGGAATCACACCACCGCCCGGAAGCCCCACAGGATCTGCGCGATCTCGTCCACCTCGGTGAACTCCCCCGCCACCACCGCTCCGACCAGCTCGCACACCGAGTCGTCGTCGGCGTCCAGCTCGACCCCGTTGTAGGACAGGAAGACCACCGTGCACACCCACGCGACCCGCGCGGTACCGGTGACGAACGGACGATGGGTGGCCAGGGAGTGCAGCAGCGCGGCGGCCTTGATCAGGATGTGGCAGTACGCCTCGTGGCCGAACATGGACGCCTGCGGCCGGTGCACCGCCGAGTCCAGCAGCCCGGGGTCGCGCAGCACCGGCAGCTCCCCGAGCGCCAGCGCGGCCAGGTCGGCGATCTGCCGGCCGGTGAGGTACCGCGTGGTCATCCGCCGAGGTCCGCCGGGCCGTCCATGCGGTCCAGCGCGGACCGCCAGTGGCCGACGGCCGCCGCGCCGAGGCGGCGCACCTCCTCGTCGGCGTCGTGGCGGACGATGTACTCGTCCACGGCGTCCTGCACGACCTGCTGAACGCTGCGCCCTTCCTTCTCCGCACGCCGGCGCAGGGCCTCCAGGCGATCGTCGCTGAGGCGGAGCGTCATTGCCATACCTCCACGGTGCGCATCCGTTATCAGGGCTTTTGGACACGTTGAGTGTAGGACTCTTTACACGAAGTGTCAGGCGATTCCCTGCAGACGGCGCAGCCTGGACACGGCCTCGTCGATGATCTCGTCCCGCTTGCAGAACGCGAACCTGACGAAATGCCGCCCGAGCTCAGGACGGTCGTAGAACACCTGGGTGGGGATGGCGACCACGCCCGCCAGCTCGGGCAGCCGCCGGCACAGCTCCAGCCCGTCGCCGAAGCCGAGCGGCCTGATGTCGGCCTGCACGAAGTAGGTGCCCGCCGGGCGGTACACCTCGAACCCGGCGGCGCGCAGGCCGTCGGAGAGCCGGTCGCGCTTGGCGGCCAGATCGTCGCGCAGCCCGGCGACCCACGGGAGCTCCTCGCGCAGCGCGTACGCCACGGCGAGCTGCCAGGGCCCGCCGGCGGTGAAGGTGAGGAACTGCTTGACGGTCTGCACGGCGCGCACCAGCGGGGCGGGCGCGCAGACCCACCCGGTCTTCCAGCCGGTGACCGAGAACGTCTTGCCCGCCGAGGAGATCATGACGGTGCGCTCGCGCATGCCGGGCAGCGTGGCCATGGGGACGTGCTCGACGCCGTCGTAGGTGAGGTGCTCGTACACCTCGTCGGTGATCGCGACGAGGTCACGCTCCTGGCACAGCTCCGCGATGGCCGTGAGCTCCTCGCGGGTGAACACGGTGCCGGTGGGGTTGTGCGGGGAGTTGACGAGGATCGCCCTGGTGCGCGGGCCGGCGGCGGCCCGCAGCTCCCGCGGGTCGAAGGCGAACCTGCCGTCCACCGGGCGCAGCGGCACCGGGCGGCGCACCGCCCCGGCGAGGGCGATGGAGGCGGCGTAGGAGTCGTAGTACGGCTCGAAGACGATGACCTCGTCGCCCGGCTCGCACAGCGCCAGGATCGCCGCGGCGAGCGCCTCGGTGGCGCCGACGGTGACGAGCACCTCGCCGTCGGGGTCGTAGGCCAGGCCGTAGTGCGCCTTGCGGTGGTCGGCGACGGCCTGGCGCAGCTCGGGCAGGCCGGGGCCCGGCGGGTACTGGTTGGCGCCGCCGAGCACGGCCCGCGCGGCCCGCTCCAGCATGGCCGTGGGGCCGTCGGTGTCGGGGAACCCCTGGCCGAGGTTGATCGAGCCGGTCCGCACGGCGAGGGCGGTCATCTCGGCGAAGACGGTGGTGCCGAAGGCACGCATACGGCTGACCAGAGGTTCGTCCACGCGGGCCAGCCTAGCGGCCGGCGCCGCGTTACCCTCGACGGGTGATTGTCGGGTTCGACACCTATGCCCGGACCGTACGGCCGTGACCCGCATACGAGATATCGACGTCCTGCGGGGGTTCGCGGTGTGCGGGATCATGGTGGTGAACACCTGGCAGCACACCGCGGGAGCCGTCGAGGACCGCGTGCCCACCACGGCCGACTGGCTCGTGGAGAACCTCGCGCAGAGCCGCTTCTACCCCGTCTTCTCGTTCCTGTTCGGCGTCGGCGTGGTGCTGTTCCTGCGCTCGGCCGCGGGCCGGACGCCTCTCCCCCGCGCCGCGCTGCTGCGCCGGCTCGCCGTGCTCGCGGGGTTCGGCCTGCTGCACCGGCTGCTCAACCCCGGCGAGGTGCTGCTGCCGTACGCCCTCAGCGGCGCTCTCCTGCTGCTGCCCGCCTCCTTCCTGCCGAGGTGGGCGGTCCTCGCCGCCGGGACCGGCGCCACGGCGTGGGCGGTGCTGTTCCACGCGGGCGGCGTGTGGCTGATCCCCGGGTTGTGCCTGCTCGGCATGGCGGTGACGCTGTACGCCCCGCCGCCACGGCTGCTCGCGCCGGTGTTCGCGGTGAGCGCCGCGGCCGCCGTGGCGCTGGTCGTGTGGTGGCGTTACCTGTGGGCCCACCCGGAGACGTTCGAGTTCCCCTTCACCGTGAGCGTCTACCCGCTGACGGGCCTCGCCGCGGCGACGGCGTACTGCACGGGCGTGCTGCTGTGGCTGCGGCACCGGCCCGGCTCGCTCGGCGTGCTGGAGTCGCTCGGCCGCACGGCGCTGACCATGTACCTGTCCGGCACCGTGATCATCCTGGCCGCGCGGCCGCTGCTGGTGCCGGACCTGACCCGGTGGAGCGTCTTCGCGCTGGCCGCGGTGGCGCTCGTGGCGCAGGCGGCGTTCGCCCGGTGGTGGCTCGCCCGGTACCGCCACGGCCCGCTGGAGTGGGTGTGGCGGTGCCTCACGTGGTGGGAACTCGTGCCGAACCGCCGTGCCGTCCACAGGACGGCGGAAGATCTCGGCGGCTGAGCCCGCGGGCCCGTACTCTGGTGGCGTGACGCGCATCGCCCTGTGCCAGATCCCGGTGTCCACCGACCCCAAGGTCAACCTGGAGCGGGTCCGCGACGCGCTCGGCCGGGCGGCCTCGCGCGGCGCGGCCGTCGCCGTGTTCCCCGAGGCCACGCTGACCCGCTTCGGCAAGGGCGTCGCCGACGCCGCCGAGCCCCTCGACGGGCCGTTCCTCACCGCGGTGGCCGACGCCGCCCGCACCCACGAGGTGGCCGTCGTGCTCGGCACCTTCGAGCCCGCCGACGGCCGCGTGTACAACACCGCGGTCGTGCTGGACCGGCGCGGCAAGCTCGTGGCGGCCTACCGCAAGATCCACCTGTTCGACTCCTTCGGCGCCAGGGAGTCCGACCTGGTGGCCCCCGGGGACACCCCCGTGGTCGCCGAGCTGGCCGGTCTGCGCCTCGGGCTCGTCACCTGCTACGACGTGCGCTTCCCCGAGCTCGCCCGCGCGCTGGTCGACCAGGGCGCCGACACGTTCGTGGTGATCGCCGCCTGGGGCACCGGCCCGATGAAGGAGGAGCACTGGGCCACCCTGGTCAAGGCCAGGGCCATCGAGAACACCACCTGGACCGTCGCCGTCGGCCAGGCCCCGAACCCCGAGGCCGCCGACGGCTTCGGCGTCGGCCGCAGCATGCTGGTGGACCCTTTGGGGGTGGTTCGCGCCGACCTCGGCCCCGCGGCGTGCGTGCAGGTCGTCGAGATCGACCCCGCCGAGACCGACCGGGTGCGCGCCACCGTGCCCTCGCTCACGCACCGGCGGCCAGATATTTATCGCGCAGTGCCGAATGCCGAGGTCGGCAGATCGTAAAATGCCGGTGTGAGCGAGCTGGCACCCCTGACCCAAATGCAGAAGGTCATCCCGCCGCGCTTGCTGGTGCCCTATCTGGCGGGTCAGCGCACGATCATCTCCGGCTATGTCTACCGCGTGCAGGACTGCTCGCGGCTGGACGACCCTGAGCAGCTCGTCTCCGCGCTCGACCTGGCCTTCGAGGGCTCCGAGCTCGACGCGTCGGTCCCCGAGTTGTACGTCCTGCGCTGGCAGTCCCGCGACACCGACACCTATGTCGTACCGTACGGCCAGCACATGGGCGGAGATTGGAACGATTCGCCACCGTTCGCCGGCAACGGGTTCACCACCTCGCGCCGCCACGTCGTCCCGCAGTTCCACACGCCCCCCATGCCGATCCCGGCGGGCGCCGAGATCCAGCACATCACCGCCCGCGGGGAGCGCCGCTTCGCCGAGTACGACGGCCTGACGTGGCGGCGCGCCGCATGAACGGCATCGAGCCCGTCGGCCTCGGCTACATCGCGCGCCGCGACGAGCAGACCTTCGCCGCGGCCCTCGGGCCCGGCCCGGACGACGTCACCCTGTTCAGCGAGGAGTCCCGCGAGGGCTTCGACGCCGCCGGCGGCTACTGGCGGCGCCGGGTGCGGCGCGAGGAGCTCGAATGGCTGGTCCTGCTGCGCACCGTCGGCGCGTTCGGCGGCGAGCCGTGCGTCGTGCTCGACGAGGACGACGACGGCCTGCACATCGCGTACACCGGGCACAGCGGGCTGCGCGCCGAGGCGCTCGGCTACTGGATGGTCGACCACGGGGCGTACGAAGTGGTGGTGCCGCACGAGGAGGTCCACTCGATCCGGGTGGAACGGGTGCCCATCCCCACGCGGCCCGGGGCCGGTCAGCCGTCGCCCAGCCGCCGGTAGCGCTCCAGGCGGGCGGCCAGCCGGTCGGCGGGCGGGCGCGCCGTCAGGCCCGCGATCTCCTGTTCCAGCGCGCGGGCGACGCGCCGGCAGAAGGCCTCCTGCTCGTACGCCGCGTCCGGGAGCTCGGGGATGACCCGGTCCACGATGCCGTCCGCGGCGAGGTCGGCGGCCCGCACCCCCTGGGCGCGGGCGATCTCCTCCGCGAAGTCGACGGTGCGGTACAGGATCACCGACGCGCCCTCCGGGGGCAGCGGGGACAACCAGGCGTGCTGGGCGGCGAGCACCCGGTCGGCGGGCAGCAGGGCCAGGGCGGCGCCGCCGGCGCCCTCGCCGAGCAGCAGGCAGACGGTGGGGGCGTCCAGCATGACCAGGTCCGCCAGGGAACGGGCGATCTCGGCGGCCAGCCCGCCCTCCTCGGCGGCCTTGGACAACGCCGCGCCCGCGGTGTCGACCACCGTGACCAGCGGCAGGCCCAGCTCCTCGGCGAGCCGCATGCCGCGCCTGGCGACCCTCAGGCCGGCCGGGCCGAGGTGGCGGCCGTCCTGCTGCCTGCGGCGGTCCTGGCCGAGCACGACGGCGGGCATGGAACCGAACCTCGCGAGGGCCAGCAGCAACCCAGGGTCGTTCTCCCCCACGCCGGTGCCGTTCAGGGGGGTGACGTCGGTGGCGGCCACCTTGAGCAGGGTGCGGACGCCGGGGCGGTCGTCCCGGCGGGAGCGGTTGACGGCCTCCCAGGCGTCCACGGCCAGGGGCCGCTCCTCGGGCCCGGCGGGCACCGGCGCCGGGCCACGTCCGTCGCGCGGCGCGCACATGACGGCGAGGGCGCGGACGGCGACCTCGCGGGCGTCCTGCGCGGACACCACGGCGTCGACCAGGCCGTGCTGGAACAGGTTCTCCGCCACCTGCACCCCGGGCGGGAACGCGTACCCGTGCAGCGACTCGAAGACCCGGGGGCCGAGGAAGCCGATCAGGGCGCCCGGCTCGGCGGCGGTCACGTGCCCGAGCGACCCCCACGAGGCGAACACCCCGCCGGTGGTCGGGTGCCGCAGGTAGACGATGTACGGCAGGCCCGCGGCCCGGTGCGCCGACACCGCGGCGGTGATCTTCACCATCTGCACGAACGCCAGCGCGCCCTCCTGCATGCGGGTGCCGCCGGACGCCGGGGACGCCAGCAGCGGCAGCCCCTCGGCGGTGGCCCGCTCGACGGCACGCACCAGGCGCCCCGCCGCGACCACCCCGATGGACCCCGCGAGGAAGGAGAACTCGCAGGCCATCACGGCCACACGGCGCCCGCCGAGCCGTCCCTCGCCGGTCACCACCGACTCGTCGTACCCGCTCTTGACCCGCGCCGCCGCCAGCTCCTCGGCGTACGCCGAGCCGGGCGGCGCCGGGTCGCGCGGAGGTTCGTCCCAGGACGTGAAGGACCCGGGATCGAGCACGGTGTGGATCAGCGTGCGCGCGTCCGGGCGTGCCGCGTTCACGCTTCCCGCTTCGCCAGCCAGTCAAGCACGGCCCGCTCGTCCTGGCCGAGGTCGGGCGGGGCCAGGTGCTCGGCGGGCGGCGCGCCGTCGAAACGCAGCGGCGGGCCGGGCAGCTCGATCGGGCCGAGCACGGGATGGTCCACCGTCACCACGAGCCCCTGCGAGCGGACCTGGTCCCAGGCGTAGACCTCGTCGATGGAGCGGATCGCGCCCGCCGGGATGCCGAGGCGGGCCAGCTCGGCCAGCCAGTGCGCCCGGTCGTGCCCCGCGAGCGCCTTCTCCATGTCGGCGATGAGCTGCTCGCGGTGCGCGAAACGGTCCCTGTTGGCGGCATACCTGGGGTCGGCGGGGTCCAGGCCGAGCAGCGGCGCGAGCCTGCGCCACTGGGTGTCGTTGGCCACCGCGATCTGGATCATGCCGTCGGCGCAGCGGAACGCCCCGTACGGCGCGATGGACGCGTGGTGGTTGCCGCCCGCCGCCGGGACCTTGCCGCCGACCGTCCACGCGGTGCCGTGATAGGAGTGCACGCCGACCACCGAGGCGAGCAGCGAGGTGCGCACCACCGTGCCCTTCCCTGTGCGTTCCCGCTCGTACAGGGCGGCGACCGTGCCGTACGCGCCGTGGATGCCGGCCAGCAGGTCCGCGATGGAGGCCCCGACACGGTACGGCTCGGCAGGCGAGGGGCCGGTGAGGCTCATCAGGCCCGCCTCGCCCTGCGCGATCTGGTCGTAGCCGGGGCGGCCGCCCTCGGGGCCGTCGTGGCCGAAGCCGGTGATGGACAACACGACCAGGCGGGGGTTGAGCTCGTGCAGCCTCTCCACCGGGAAGCCGAGGCGGTCGAGCACGCCGGTGCGGAAGTTCTCCACCAGCACGTCGCTCTGCCGGACCAGGCGGGTGAGCAGCGCCGCGCCGTCGTCGCTCTTCAGGTCGACGGCGATGGAGCGCTTGTTGCGGTTGGCCGCGAGGAAGTACGTGGAGATGTCGCCGTCCGGGCCGGCGAACGGCGGGCCCCACCCGCGTGACTCGTCGCCGGTCCCGGGCTGCTCCACCTTGATCACCAGGGCGCCCAGATCGCCCAGCATCTGCGCCGCGTGCGGCCCCGCGAGGGCACGGGACAGATCGAGCACGACGATGTCACTGAGAGGTCCCCGCAAGGCCAGCCTCCACAGGTCGGCAGAACACTCCGCTCTTACACCGGCAAGCCTGCCAGGTCCCCCGGGTTCCCCGACACCCAGCCCGCCGATCTCCCGCCGTCCGGGGGCGCACGGCCCGGCATGGGGAGTTTTTTGCGCTGTACAAACGGAACGCGCCGCCCGGACCTCTGCCGGGTGGCGCGTTCCGCCGGAACACTCCGCTCAGTGATGGGTGCGGCGCGTCCGCAGCCGGTCCATGAACTGCCGGATCTTGTGCTGCGTGCGCGGGTCGCGGGCCATCGACTTCGCCCGATGCACGTGCTCACGCCCCTTGGGGCTGCGCAGATAGTCCTTGATGCGGTCAACCATGGATGCCATATCGTCACCTCGTCCGTCGGTCACCGTTTCACTGAACGGCTACCCTCAGACACCCCGATCAATCACGCATAGTGCTCACTTGCTGCAAAAACAGGACAACCCTGGTGATTACCCGGTCTTTTACAGCCCCTGGGCGGCGACGGCGGGGAGCTCGAAGTGGATGCGCACCGACGTACCCCCGGAGCGGCGGTGGACACGCACCAGGTCGGCCAGCTCGTTCACGATGAGGATGCCGCGCCCCCGCCCCACGCTGTCGGGCGGCGGGACGCGTCCCACCATGGGGTCGTCGATCTGCCCGACGTCGTCGATCTGGCACACCAGCAGGCCGTCCTCGCGCCACATCCACACCGTGCCCGGCTCGCCGGTGTGCTCGGCGGTGTTGGTCGCCAGCTCGTTCACCGCGATCAGCAGATCAGGGATCCGCTGCTCCGGCAGGCCCGCGGCCTCCGCCCACCCGGCGACGAACTCACGGAGCGGCGCCAGCGCGCCGACCCCTTCGAACGGGAACATCGCGGCCTGCCGCGGGGGCGGCGGCAACGGCCAGTCGAACGTCACGGCGGTCACCACCGGGTCGCCGTAGGACGGGCTCGCCCAGACGTCCGGGCCGTCCCACATCTCCGGGTGGGTGGTCCCGGCGTCGTCGATGGCCCGCGGCTCGAGGCCGATCGCGTCGTACGGGCACAGGATGGCCGCGTCACGCCCGGAGAACGCCGCGTTGATGAGGGCCTCGTGCGCCACGCACGCGGGGTACTCCAGCGGGCTGCGGCCCGGCCAGATGGGCTCACCGATGATCCACACGCGCCTGCCGGGGTTCGCCTCGGCGAAGGCGAGCAGCACGGCCGGGATGATGCGGCCAGGGTTGCGGCCGGCGACGGCCATGTCGCGGAAGACGACATCCGCCGCCCTGCCCCCCAGACGCTCCTTGATCAGCTCGCCCCGTTCACCGGGCACGGCCACCAACGCCGGGTCGCCGAGTGCCAGGGCGCGCTCCAGGAAGGACGCGCATCCGGTGGCGTACTCATCGAAGTCCCGGTAGATGAGACCGATATGTCGAAAAGAATCCTCCGCCGACTCCTGTGCCGACGCCGACACCGTCATCCCAACGCCTCCGGTCGCCCTTCGCCACCATTACCGTCCGCCGCCTCCCCGGCGCCCCGCCCGCTACCCACGAAAACGCCTTTCATGTGGCCGGCGCCGGAATGCCCGGATGGCCGGGGCGCCCGGCGAGGTGCGGATCGTACCCGGCCAGCTTCAACAGCCTGACCAAGGGCGGAGAGCACCCCGCGAAGCGCACCCCCATGGGCACCGAGCCGGCCGCCCGGACCAGCAGGCGAGCCGCCGCGGCGTCGGCGAACCGCAGCCGCTCGACGTCCAGGGTAAGCGGCACCCGCACCGCGGGGAAGTCGTCGGCGAGCCCCGCCAGCGTCGCGGCCAGGGCCCCGCGGTTGGACGCGTCGATCTCACCGGCCAGCCGCAGCCCCGGCGGGTCGCCGGTGCGCAGGACGCGCAGCAGGGGACGCCACCCGAAGGGGGCGTTCGGCGAGAAGGTGCACGGGTGCGCCGCGGAGAGGCGGCCGAGGCGCTCCGGGCTGAACAGGCGCCGGTCGTACTGGCAGAGCGCCATCGCGTACCCACCGGCGAACACGCGGTTCACCTCCGCCTCGTACCACTCCAGCCGCTCACCGCCGGGCACGCGCGCCGCCGCCCACGTCATGTCGCCGATGACCCGCAGCCCCGCGTACCCGCGGTCGCGCGCCGTGTCGATCTCGCGCACCCACCCGCCGATGACCGCCTCGGGCTCGAACCGCCCCGCCACCAGGTACCCCTCGGCGGTGGAGCGCACCTGGAACTGCCCCACGTCCAGCATGCGCCGCGCGTCCACCCCGCCCGCCTCCAGCTCGGCGACCACGGTCTCCTGCGGCCTGCCCGCGAAATAGAGCAGCTTGTGGTGGCGCCGGACCCCCGCCTGGGCGGACCCGACCAGCGCGGCACGCCGCTGCTCGTCGTCCTCATAGGTCACGCACACGTGGTCGCCGGGGCGCAGCCGCTCGATCACGTACGGGTCCATCGAAGAGCCTCTCCACCTACAGTGACCTCGGGTCCACCCACCCTTCAGCACGCGACCTCTGGCCCGGGTTGTCTCATCAAAGCTAATCTAATCTGTCGGGAACCCGCAAAGTGCCGGCAAGGGCTTTCTCTGCATCTCTAGTCCTACGCGCCAAATGTCTGTACCGAGGTTTCCAACGCCCCCACCATGATTCACCCTACGCCCGTCGCAGGCACCGGTTACGACTAGGACATCACCCCACAAAACACTGCCTCGCCCAGATTTGCGGCGCGGATTATTACTTTTCCCGTATTCCCCATCGGTCCCCCTACCGCGCCCGCAGCCCCCCTCTGGCGTCATCGGCTAAGTTGGTGATCTCCATCCCCCCGTCAGGATCACGAGATCAGGAGGCCCGCCCGCTGACCGCCACCGACCAGGCGCGACTGGACAGGATCATGGAACGCGTCCGCCGCCTCCTCGACCTGGCCGAACACCCCGCCACCGGCGAGGAAGAAGCCGCCGTGGCCTCCGCCCACGCCGCCGCCCTGATGCTCCGCCACGGCCTCGACGCCTCCGCCGTCCGCCGCCACACCACCGGCCACCCCGAGCAGATCGACGCCCTCGAATTCGACGTCTCCAACCGCGGCGGCCACGCGAGAGAACGCTGCTGGTCCCTCCACCTGGTCTGCGACGCCCTCGGCTGCAAAGCCGCCCAGCACTGGACAACCACCCGAGGCCAAGGCATCCGCGCCGCCACCCGCGTGACGATGACCATCATCGGCCCCACCCCCGTCCTCGACAGCCTCCGCCTCCTCCTCCCCTCCCTGACCCTCCAAATGGAAACCCACGTTAAACCAGCCCTCCACACCTACACCCCACCCCCCACCCAGGACCCCCGCACCGCGACCAGATCCTTCCGCCGCGCCTTCTACGTAGGCTTCGGCAACGGCGTCGCCACCAAACTCCGCACCCAAACCGAAACCCTGGCCAAAGACCTAAAAGGCACCACCGCCGCCCTAGTCCTCGCCGACCGCAAACCCCTAGTAACCCAAGAATTCACCCGCCGCTTCCCCAACCTCCGCAAAGCCCGCCAAACTCACCTAAACCCCACCGGCTACCACAAAGGCCACCAAGCCGGCCTCCAAGCCGACCTGGCCGACCCCACCCTCCCCGACCTCCCCCCCACCGAACTCCCCACGTAAAACCCAAGCCCCACCCACCCCCACCTGCGTTACCGTGAAGACGGGGCCATCAATTAACCACAGGGGGCGACAACCATGGGACCAGTACCACCAGGCACCGGCCCCCTGTCCCCGGACTTCTCCGGCATCGACCCCACCCAGATGGACGGCTTCATCAGCTCCCTGGACCACGCCCGAAACCAGATCGGCGAACACTCCGGCGCCATCCGACGCCTCCTGAGCACCAACGCGCTCCCCACAAGCGCCCTCAACCCCATATCCGAAATAGAACACTGGATCGACACCAAACTCCCCGACCTTCGCCGCCGCAATCAAATAGCCCACGCCACCAGCAACCTCCCCGACTGGTCCACCACCGGCACACCCCGCCTGGTGCCGTACAAGGAGCAGGCAGCGTCCTCTCCCACCGAGTCCCGCCGCCTCGGCACAGAACTCGCGGCGCGGTACAAGCAGATCGACCCGGACGCCGTCCTGGATCCCCTGCTTGACCAGAAATACCAGCAAATCATCGACACGCTCGCCGACCACGTCAACGACCCCGAATTCACCGCCGCGTTCTTCGCCGCCCTCGGCCTCGAAGCGACGGTGCTGCTGCCCGTGCTGGCGCGCCAGAAGATCGGCACGAAAAACGGCGTGGGCACCCTCGCACCGCCCAGCCTGAACGACAAAGTCCTCACGACGGTGAGCGCCGCCTTCGCAACCGCGGTGACCGCCGGCTCACACGTCCCAGGATTCGCGGCGATCAAGGAAGCCCTGCGCACCCGCCCGATGTCACGCCTCGACCAGTTCGGCGCCGGCCTCCTGGTCATCTCCGGCAAGTTCCCCGCAGCCTGGCTCGCGCAGGTCGCCACCACAAACGGCCTCGCCACCGCCAAGACCAACGCCGGCTTCCTGCACGCCCTGGGAAACAACCCCACCGCCGCCCGCCTCGCCCTACGCGCCGCCACCGGCGACTACACCAAAGACAACACCAAACTGGCCGCCCTCCTGACCCGCTTCGCCACCCGCACCCACGGCGCGTACTCCGCAAGCGAGGCAGACGCCTTCGGCCGCATGCTCGCCGCCGCCTCCGGCGCCTACGACGAGAAGGACGGCCACCACAGCAAGGACGCGGCCGCCGTCGCCTTCACCACCATGACCACCCTCGGCAAAACACACCTCGGCCAAGCGACCCGAGTACACCTGTCCGAGATCGCCGGCGCCTACGCCACAGAAATACTGGAAGGCGCCAACCTGGGCGACGCCAACCACATACTGGCCAGCTCCAACACCCCCGTGACCTCCTCACTCCCCGGCCTGAGACCCACCTTCCGCCTGAGCCCGGAGGACACCTACCGATTCCTCAAAACCTTCACCGACACTCTGGCCAACCAGGTGCCGTTTCAAACAGGCATGGGCCTTCTGACCACACGCCTGATCAACGAAGGCGTCCCCCGATTGATCAAAACCAAAGACCCGACCCACCTGGACGACATTTATGGCGCCCTGGGAAACGTCCGAGGCTTCGAGCTGGCCGCGAGAGAAACATGGGGAAACGCCCAAGACCAGGCCGCCGAAGAAGCCAGGAATTTGTCCAGCCTCCTGACCGGAAACGCCTTGGGTGCAGTCGGCCTCGTTTTTACCGGCGGTTTGGCTGTAGCTTACACCGCTTTGGGTGCTGTCTGGTCTTACCATGACACCACAAAGGCTGATCCGGAGAGCGAGGTAGAGAAAATCCGTCAGTCCGACGCCCGTGAAACCCTTGGTCGTCAGCACGCCATCACGCAAGCTCTCCTGGATGCTGGGTTTATCCCCACCGTCGCGCCCAAGGCACATGAGGCCGCTCATCAATCGAGCGTTAAGATCGTCGACCCGGGCGGCAGACTGCGCCCGTTCGCAGACATTATGAAACTAGGGAATCCCGGCTACGAGGCGCTTGATCGCTGGTTAATAGCTAATGGCCTAGGCGGAAAGAACAACCTATCACTTGGTCAGCTGACAAATCGATATGCAGACAGATTTGAAGGTCGCAAACAACGCGGCATGCTGCGCAGCTTGCAATATGATAACTAGCCAATCAAGCAGGCAGACATTGAGTCTCCCCCCGCACGACGTAGACACCTGCAGTACGGGAACCGAGCAGCAAGATCGTATAGGACGACTTGCCGGCAAGCCTTATTACTCCGCCGCTCTCATCGACAATTTCGTATCGCCCAACCCGCTTTAGTGCGCCGATCAACATGTCATTGAGAGCATCCGGGCTAGTTCGAGGATCTAGATCGACTCCTGTCGCCCCAAAAGTTTGCCTTGCCCTACCGTCAGCACAAGGAATGTTGCGCCCTCCAGGATCGGTCACTGTTACATTTTGCGCGCTTCGCTCTTTTAGCAGCTGAAGGATATGTGCCTTAAGGGTTTGACCGGCTTCTGCCACTGTGGGGTCTTTGGTGCTGGAGCAGGCGGCCAGAACGAGAAGGCAGGCGACACCACAGCAGAATCTCAGGGGAGATGATATGCCGAGCATAGGCTAGCCTCCGTGTCTGGCCGAAGCGCCGTCTAGGGTCGCATAATCATAGTGAGAACCTCTGCGCCTCCAAGTATCTAACCTTTTCGTACGGCAGGAGTGCGACTTGCCCATCGATGACGATCTGGTACCTAACCCCAGGTATCGAGAGCTGGAAGCTGTCCTCGCGGCCGTCCGTGCGCATGCCCAGGTGTTGGAGAGTGTGCTTGATCCGGTGTGCTCCCAGTTTGGGAGCCGGGCGATCTGGGTGGGGCCGACTGCTAGGGCGTTTGGGGATGAGTTGAACGGGCGGAGGGCGCGCATCAAGATTGCGGCTCGGCGAGTGGTCGAAGAGTTGGAGGCCGAGCTTCATGGCACGCCGAGAGAGGTTTCGCGGGCCGCGGCGTCTGCGCTAGGGAGTTGAGCAATGCTCAGACTTATTGCGTGGACAACACCTTGGGGTCAGGAGCGCGAAGGTCGGCCAGGGCTTCTCGCCACTCGGCGGTGGTTGAGCCGGTATGACTGAGCACCGCGTCGAAGTCATGTGCGCGTACCACCACACTACTGATCGGCAGCGTGTGTGGGTCGCGGAGGGCGGCTGTGGCGATGCGGCAGGCCTCTTCGGCTTCGCCTGCCTTGGCTAGGACGCTGGCGTGAGCGAACCGTACAAGTGCGGGGTCGCTGGTGACAGTGGGGTCGTACAGGGCCAGGGCTCGGTTCGTGGCGTCACCGGTTCCGTCGATGTCGCCCAGGTCGGCTCGTCCGCGTGCCTCGTAGAAGGTCTGACGCGCCAGTTCGTACGACAGGACGCCCGCATGAAGGCTCTCGGGGTCGCACCGGTCGAGGATGGTACGCGAACGCTCGATCGACCGCTCGAACGCGGGGCGGTCTCCCAACGAGGCGTGCGCGACCGCGGCTATCCCCCACAACCACGCGATGGGAGGAGTCGCCCCTACCGCCTGCTCCAGTCTTGGAGTGACCATCCTGAGCGCGGTGTGCGGATCCGCCGAGTACAGCGGGATAAACGCGCTGCCGACCAGGGCCAGATCGCGTAGAGCGGAGTCGCCGGCCTCGTCCGCCGCCCGTGCCGCGGCCATGTGCCAGCGATGCGCCATGGGGTACTGATCTGCGGTGAACAGGATGCGCCCGATGACGATCGAAAGCTTCGCGCCGACACGAGCGAGCCGCCGCTGAGTCTCGATCGGCTGGCGTTGCGCTAGTAATTCACGCACGCTACTCAAATGCATCAGCGCTCCCGCCATGAGACTCGCGGGAAGTACGCTCTCCAGCGTTAGTCCGAGGCGATCACTTTCCGCTTCGAGGTACAACAGTCGTCCCTCACCGGCGGTTGCGGAGTCAAGAGCCTGTTCCAACAGGTCAGGACCACGCCGGATACTTTCCGGCAGGCCCAGAGCCATGGCCGCACCCAAGTGGAGAACTTCTCGCCGGTTCGTGGCCGCCTCCCGGGAGTCGGGGCGAGGGTTGGGAGTGCCGGGGTCCTTGGTCCCAGGGTCGTACGGGGCGAGCAGTTCTGCAACGGTGTGGCCGGGGAACATTCGTTCCAGGACTCGGCAGTGGTCGGAGTGGGGCTTGGTTTTGAGGTGGCCTTTCAGCCAGCGGGCGAAGGCTTCCCGGCTGGGGGAGGAACCGACCAGGGTGCGGTCGATGCTTCTGGCTACCTTGTCGTACTCCAGGCAGAACGCTCGGTGCGTTTCCTGGTGGCGCTTCATCAGCAGCGCCTTCAGCAAGGTGAGTTGACCGGGCATGGGCGACACCTACTTATGGCGACCGGTTGATTACTCAGTGCGATAGTCGTGGACTACGGTACGGCGTCGCCTGGGCGGTGGGTGGCGGTTTCTCGGGAGTCCAGGGATACGACGCAGGGGCGCCACCGGGGAGACGGGGTGGTGACCTTGGGCGGCGGGGTGGGTGGGGTCCGGTGACGGGGAGGGCGGCCTAGGTTCGGCGGGTGAACACGGAGGTCGGGTGGGGTCGCGGGTCATCGACGCGGGTTTCTGCGGGCGGTGGGGCGGGGCCCTGGCGGCTTCGGGGTGTTGTCCTTCTCCCCGTCGGAATGGATGGCTGTCTTGACGTACGACGAACCTGGGCCGGCTTGGCCGCATGGACGGATTCGCCGAGTGCGGTACGCGGTGTGGTGTGCGGGGGTTTCCGGCATGGTGCTGGTCAGCAGTACGCAGCCGTGGGTGGTGCTCGGAGGGGAACGCGCGCGGGCGGTGTCGCTGTGGGGGTTGGCGTGGGAGTCGGTGGGGGGTGTCGGGGCGGCGGGGGCGGCGGCGTTCGTCGTGGTCGCGGTCACGCTTGTCTTGGCTGTGGGGGCGGCGGTGTGGCCGGGGAGGGTGGTGGTCGGCGGGACGTTGCTCTGCGGGGGGTTGGGGGTGTTCGTGACGGGGTGGCTTCTCGCGGAGGTAGGCGGGGCGTATCGCGGGAGTGAGCGGGCGGGGGTCACCGTCGCTCCGGAGATGGCGTTCACCGGGGTGGTGGTGCTGGTGGCGGGGGTGGGGATGTTGCGGCTGGTCGACGCGGCCGTCTATGACCTCGACATGCGGACGGTGCTCACGTTCCGGCGGACGCCGGTGGCGTTGCTGGGTGGGGGGCCGGGAGGAGTGGGGCGGCGGTGGATGCACGCCTTGTGCTGGGGCGTGGCGGCGGTGACGTTGTGGGATCGAGGTACCCGGCCCTGGGTGCGGCTGCGGGTGCGGGGAGTCCATGGGGAGACGGCGGAGACGTTGTCGTTGTGGGAGGTGCCGGGGGCGGGGCTCGGGGCGGACGTGGCACTGGCGGGGGCGGTGACGCTGGGGCTGCTCGGGGGGTCGTGCCTGTTCCTGCTGGTCGTGGGGGCGCAGCCCACGCGGCGGACGGCGCCGCCGGCGGTCGGCGCGGCGGTGGGGGCGGTGTGGGCGTCGGCGTGGCTGCAGGAGGTGGCGGCGGGGGTGCACGATCGGGACGCGGCGGTGCATCTTGAGGTGCTGCCGGGGGTGACGGGGATGGTGGCGGGGCTTACGGCGGTGGCGGTCGTGCTCGTGGCGCTGGTGGTGGTCACGCCGCGCGAGCGGGAGGACGGAGGGCAGGCCGGGTGAGGCCGGGCGGGGGTCGGGTCGAGTACGGACTTCTTCTGCGTGGAGGGCATGTGATCCCGGTACAGGACGGCGTCGTGGGTGAGGAGCCCACGCTGCGGGTGGTGGGACGGGCGGGGTTCGCGGCCACCGAGGCGGCGGTGGCGGAGGCGCGGCGGTGGTTGCGTGGGGTGCTGGCGGGGCATCCGCGGTGTGATGACGCGGTGTTGCTGTTGTCGGAGACGTTCACCAACGCCGTGGTGCACACGCGGTCGGACGCCGTCGGGGTCGTGGTGCTCGCGGATGGCGGCGAGCGGGTGCAGGTGGAGGTCGTGGATCGGGGCGCGGAGACGTTGCCCTGCACGTGTGCCCGGGCCGCCGGACGGCTTGAGGAGGGTGGGCGCGGTGTCGGGCTGCTGCGGGCGATGTCCGCGCGGTGGGGGTTCTTCGAGGAAGCGCCTTGTTGCGTCGTGTGGTTCGCCCTCGACGGGTCTGCTTGATGCGATGCCGATGGACGTCCATCGGGCCGGGCACCGTATGGCGGCGCCGGGATCGCCGTACCACGTCCCGCCGTCGCGGCGCCGGTTGGAACCGGCGACCGTGTTGGAACCGGCGACCGTGTTGGAACCGGCGACCATGTTGGAACCGGCGGCCATGTTGGAACCGGCGACCGTGTTGGAACCAGCGGCCATGTTGGAACCAGCGGCCATGTTGGAACCAGCGGCCGTGTTTGCCGTCGCCGGAACGTGCTTTTCCGACTTCGGTCGCGAAGCACATATGGCTACTCTACGTAGCCAGCGATAACTGGTGTCTTTCGTGGAATTGTCCTGATTTTGGGGACGCGAGAACGTCACCCTGCTTTCCGTGTGTCACCTCGAAGGGCTTATCTGCGATACCGGCAGCCCGCTTCCAGCCGGCCGAATCGATTATGACTCCCCCCATATGTCCCCTTACAGATATCGGGACTTGTCACATGGAGGTGCGCGATAGAGGATGCGGTGACAAAGCCGCGGCCAACAGGGATTGCGGTATGGACCGGCACCTACGGTGCTATTTAAGGATGTCTAGTGGCAGGAACTCGTCCCGCATTCCCCGACAGCACGACGCCTGAATTCCAGGCCGCGGCTCTCACCGAAGCCAATGCCTACCGGGCCAAGCACCACGCGCCGCCTCTGGTCCTGGACGACGAACTCAACGCGTACGCCCGGTCGCGAGCGGCCTCCCGGTCCGAGCAGGAGGATCTGCAAGCCGGCCATACCGGTCTGCGTTCGGGCACGGGCGAGAACATCTTCTGGGGAGGCGGCTCCGAGGTTCTGCCCGGATCGGACGCGGTCAAGAGCTGGTACGACGAGATCAGTGCGTACGACTTCGACGCGGCCCAGTTCAGCAGCGCGAGCGGGCACTTCACGCAGCTCGTCTGGAAGGGCAGCACGAAGGTCGGCATCGGACGGGCGTCGGGGCAGGGTGCGGAATACTTCGAGACGTACATCGTCTTCGTCTTCGAGGCCCCGGGAAACATGAAGGGCGCTTTCGCGGAAAACGTTCTGCGTCCCTGAACGGAGAAAGACGGCGCGGCTTATCCAGACGCACGGCGATTCGAACTCGATTCACGTGTTCGACGCCGGTGTTCTCGCGTGCCACACCCCCGGGATTCGACGACCCGGGGGTGCCGGCACGGTCGTGTACGCCGACGAGGTCGCGGGTTCACGGGGTGTCCACGTCGGGGCGGCCGCCGGAGAGGCGGAGGTAGCCGGGGCCCCGGTCGAAGAAGGGGGTGGGGGCCTGGTGGCGGAGGTGGGCGCGGAGATCGGTGGTGGCGGGGTGGTCTATCTCGGGAAGGGTGCCCGGGGGGAAGTCGGGGGTGGTGAAGAGGACGCCGTAGGCGGTCCGTGCGGATTCCAGGCTTACCTTGCCGTCGCGGACGTCGGCGGCCACCAGTGAGGGGTCGCGGTCGTAGGGGGAGCCCCAGCCGCCGCCGCCGGTGGTGTGGATCTTGATGAGTTCGCCGGCCCTGACGGGGTGGTCGTCCACCAGGCCCTCCATGGGGACGCCGTCGATGGTCACCAGGAAGGGACGGCCGGCTCGGCCGCCGTTGACGCCCCAGCAGGACAGGATGCTGCGGTCGGCGATGGACATGAACGAGGCGTCGCGGAGCATGCGGATGTGTTTCTCGTAACCCAGGCCGCCTCGGAACTTTCCGGGGCCGCCGGAGTCGCGGGTCAGGGCGAGGCGTTCGACGCGGAAGGGCCAGCGGGATTCGGCGAACTCCACGGGGATGTTGCGGGAGTCGGGGACGACGTGGATGGTGTCCTCGCCGTCGGCGTACCAGCGGCCGCCTGAGCCGCCGCCGAGGACCTCGCGCATGAGGTAGGGGCGGCCTTCGTGGTCGTCGCCGTAGACGCCGGTGTAGCGGATGGTCTCCTGGTCGGCGGGCATGCGGCCGCCGGTGGCCTTGGCGAGGACGCCTGCCAGGACGCCGAGGAGGCGGAGGATGACGAAGGTGCGGGCGTTGGTGGGGGCGGGGAAGATGGGGGTGAGCAGGGTGCCCTTCTCGGGGAAGCGCATCTCGATCAGGGGGACGACGCCTTCGTTGACGTCCAGCTCGGCC
Source organism: Sphaerisporangium sp. B11E5 (assembly GCF_039871875.1). Lineage (NCBI taxonomy): Bacteria > Bacillati > Actinomycetota > Actinomycetes > Streptosporangiales > Streptosporangiaceae > Sphaerisporangium > Sphaerisporangium sp. B11E5. The sequence goes on from NZ_JBDPMD010000072.1 coordinate 29,967, forward strand.
ATGCGCTCGGGGGTGTCGGCGAGGTTGCGGAGGATGGGGGCGAGCCATTTCTTCAGGAACACGCCGCCCGCGTAGTCGCCGGCGTGGTTGATGGGACCCTTGGCCTGCGGGGAGGTGCCGGTGAAGTCGATGAGCAGCGGCGCGGGGGCGGCGTGGTCGACGGTGAGGGTGATGCGCTGGGTGTGCAGGCGGGGGGCGTCCACGCCGTCGTGCTCGGCGTAGTCCTCCCAGACGTAGGTGCCTTCGGGGATCTTGGACAGCAGCTCGCGGCGGAACGTCTCGGTGGTCTTGGAGATGATGGCGTCGAAGCACGCCTCGACGGCCGCCCTGCCGTACCGGTCGAAGAGCTCGCCGAGGCGGCGGGCCCCCATGAGGCACGCCGAGCACTCGGCGTCCAGGTCCCCGGCCAGGGAGTCGGGCATGCGGGAGTTGCGGGTCATGATGGTCAGCGCGGCACGGTTCGGCTCGCCGCGGTCCCACAGCTTGATCGGCGGGACCATCAGGCCCTCCTCGAACGCGCTGCGTGCGTGCGAGGGCATGGAGCCGGGGACGGCGCCGCCGATGTCGTCGTGGTGGCCGAAGGCCTGGACGAACGCGACGACCTGGCCTTCGTGGAAGACCGGCACGGTGACGCACAGGTCGGGCAGGTGGCCGATGCCGCCCTCGGAGAGGTAGACGTCGTTGTGGAAGAAGACGTCCCCGGGGTTCATCTCCTCGACGGGGAAGTCCCGCACGATGGGCTGGACGAGCGCGGAGTAGGACCGGCCGGTGAGCTTGCGCAGCCGCACGTCGTGGATGCCGGCGCGGAAGTCGTGCGCGTCGCGGATCATCGGGGAGCGGGCCGTGCGGGCGATGGCCGTCTCGACCTCCATCTCGACGGACGCCAGCGTGCCCTCGACGATCTCGACCAGTACGGGGTCGGCGGTCACCGTGTCTCTCCGTTCGCGGTGCGGCGGACGACCAGGTTGGCCCGGCCGTCGACCTCGGCGGTGAAGCCGGGGTGCAGGGGCAGCGTGGAGCCGTACTCCTCGATGACGGCGGGCCCGGTGACGACGTCGCCGCGCCGCAGGTCGCCGCGCCGGTAGACCGGGGCCTCGCCCCAGCCGTCGTCGAAGTGCACCGGCCGGGACGACGCGGGCGCGGGCGGTGTCCCCGTGCCGGGCTCGATCTCGGGGATGACCGGCCGCGTGATGGGCCCGATGCCCGAGACGCGAAGGTTGACCCATTCCACCGCGTGCCGGGGGTCGTCGCGGTACCCGTACCCGTACAGCCGCCGGTGCGCCTCGTGGAACCGGCCGGTCACCTCGTCCCGCCAGGCGGCGTCCACCGGCCCGGCGGGGGCGGGCACCCGGACCTCGTACGCCTGCCCGTTGTACCGCAGGTCGGCGCTGCGGGCGAACACGTGCCGCCCGGCCGGGAAACCCTCGCGGTCCAGCGCGTCCGCCGCCTGGGCCTCCAGGTCGCGCAGGATCGCGGCGGCGGTGTCCAGCGAGAGGTCCTTGGTGACGTGGGTGCGGACGTAGTCGTTCTTGACGTCCACGGTGAGCAGCCCGAACGCGGACACGTTCCCGGGGTTCGGCGGCACCACGACGGCGGGCAGGCCGAGGATGTCGACGAGGCGGCAGATCAGCAGCGGCCCCGAACCGCCGAACGCGACCATCGGGAAGTCCCGCACGTCCAGCCCGCGTTTCACGGTGATCTGCCGGATGGCGTTGGACTGGTTGTAGGCGCTGATCTCCAGCACCCCGGCGGCCGTACGCTCCGGCGTGAGCCCCAGCTTGGCGGCGAGGGCCTCGATGCCGGCCCGGGCGGCGTCCGCGGACAGGGGGATCTCGCCGCCGAGCAGGTGCGGCGGCACCCGCCCGAGGTAGACGTGCGCGTCGGTGACGGTGACCTCGGTGCCGCCCTTGCCGTAGCACAGCGGCCCGGGGTCGGCACCGGCCGAGCGCGGGCCGACCTTCAGCGTGCCCTCGGGTGAGATCCACGCGACCGAGCCTCCCCCGGCACCCACCGTGACGATGTCGATCATGGGGATCTTGCAGGGGTACCGCCCGATGGAGCCCTCGGTGGTGAGGGACGGCTCGCCGTCCACGACCACGGCGACGTCGGTGGAGGTGCCGCCGCCGTCCAGGGTGATCACCGAGGGGTGGCCGGCGGTGGCGGCGATCAGCGCGGCGCCGAGCGCGCCCGCGGCGGGCCCGGACAGCACGGTGGTGATCGGCTGGTGCACGACCTCGGTGGCGGACAGCACCCCGCCGTTGCTCTTCATCACCGAGAACGGCATGCCGAGCCGCGCCGACAGGTTGGCGATGTAGCGGCGCATGGTGGGCTTGACGGCGGCGTCGACCAGCGTGGTGACCGAGCGCTCGTACTCGCGGTACTCCCGCAGCACGTCGCTGGACAGGGAGACGACGGCGGAGGGGTGCTCGCGTTCCAGCACGTCGCGCATGCGCAGCTCGTGGGCGGGCTCGGCGTAGGAGTGCAGGAAGCAGACGCCGATGGCGGTGACGCCCTGGTCGCGGAACCAGCGGGCCACCTGGACGGCTTCGTCCTCGTCGAACGGCCGCACCTCCCGGCCGAGGTGGTCCAGCCGCCCCCCGACGGTGCGGACCATGTGCACCGGGACGATGCGCGGGGGTTTGACCCAGAAGTACGAGTTGCCGTACCCGTCGGGCACGCTCTGCCGGGCGATCTCCAGGATGAACTCGAAGCCCTCGGTGGTGACGAACCCGAGGTTCACCGGGCGGTCCTCGAGCAGTTGGTTGGTGGCGACGGTGGTGCCGTGCACGATGCCCGCCACCCCGGCGAGGCCGGGGCCGCCGAGCACCTTGTGTACACCGTTCATGAAGCCGTCCGCCGGGTCGGCCGGGGTCGACGGGGTCTTCGTCGTGGTGATCTCGCCGGTCTGCTCGTCCACCGCGACCACGTCGGTGAAGGTGCCCCCGGTGTCCACGCCGATACGGACGCTGCGCATGTTCCTAGTGTCTACTCAACACGTGTGAACTCCGGAATCAGCGACATCCGCCAAGCAAACCGGGCAACCCTCGGCAGGGATCGCTATGGGGCGGACGAGATGTCCTTCATGCGGGCCGCGATCTGCACCGGGTCGCCGCCGAGCAGCGCCGTCGTCGCGCGCCACCACGCGAACCACTCGCCGCTGCGCCACATCCAGTCGACACGCTCGATGGCCGCGACCACGTCGCCCTTGGCCTGCCAGCGGGTGCCGACCAGCTCGGCGGTGGCGCCGTGACGCAGGGCCCAGCGGCGCAGGGTCTCGGCGACCTCGGGGTCGACGGTCTCGGTGTACGGGTCGGGGTCCTCGCCGGGCAGCGCGTGCGGGCCGAGGCCGGCCGCGACGCCCCAGCTCCACTGGGCCTCGGCGGGGCGGGAGTACCGCAGGGTGGAGAAGTCCAGGGTGGAGCCGAGGCCTCCGTCCGGCCGCCGCCGGACGACGGCGTCCACCCGGCCGCCGGAGTCGAACGCGACGACCAGGGACGCGCCGGGGGCGGCGCCGGCCGGGACGTGGATACGGTCCTCGGCCTGCCAGGAGTTGAGGTCCACCGTGGCCACGGGGGTGCCCCACGCCTGGTCGGCCGCGTCGTCGGCGATCCAGGCGGCCAGCATCTCCAGCACGGTGAGGCTGGTCCACGGGTCGATGCCCATGGCGGCGGCGAGGGCCTCGTCCGGGGCGGGGATCTTCCCGCCGCGCCCCGTGGACCACCAGCCCGGCCCGGTGATCTCGGTACCGACGACGAGCCCCGCGATGGCCGCCAGCTCGGCGGACCTGCGGATCAGCGGCGCCCCCTGGGCCAGCTCGACGCACCGGGACGCGCGCTGCTCCCCGAGCACGGCGCCGGCCCGGCTGATCAGCGGTCCGGCCGTGGGGTGGTCCTCCCCCAGCAGGTCCCGGGTGAGCCGTCGCGCCTCGGTTCGAGCGTCCTCCGCACGGAACTCTCGCATAAGTGCAACGTTACGCTGATAGATCCTCTTAAGCGAGATTCCGTAACAAGCTCGGAATCTACCTCGATCCCCACCTCAGCCCGGCATTTTGACCGTCCGCACGGGCCTCGCCGAGATAGCCGCCGGACCTCGGCGACACTCTGCCACGGCTGGGTGCATCCGCAGGCGTCGCTGTTGCCCGCAGGGGGGCAAAGATCTAACCGTGCCGGCTCAGCGGCGGGAGGCCCGTCCGAGCACCCAGCCGATGGCGGTGCTGCCGAGCGCGATGCCCGCCCCCATGCCGAAGGCGGCGAGCACGGGCCAGACGCGGGTGGCGGCTTTCGAGGGCGGGACGGGGCGTTCGTAGACCTGGGTAGCCGCGGGGTAGGCCTGCGAGACGGCCGGTGCCGCCTGAGCGGGGACAGCCTCAGCGGGGGCGACCTGTGCGGGGACAGCCTGAGCGGCTACTACGGCTGGGAGCGGGGCCTCGGCGGGGGCGCGCAGGTGGTGTTCCACGGCGGTGAAGAACTCCCCCGCGGTCTTCTTCGCCACCGAGCCGAGCATGCGCTGGCCCACGCCGCCGATCATGCCACCGACGACGGCCTCGGCGTCGTAATCGACCCGGGTGGAGCCGCCGTCCACCTCACTGAGCAGGATCTGGACGGTGGCGTCCACGGTGCCCGGCGCGCCCGCGCCACGTGCCCTGAGCACGAAACGCTCCGGCTCCTCGGGGTCGGAAAGGGAGACCTCCCCCTGGTACACGCCCTTGATGGACGCGACGCCCGCGCTGACCGTCATGCGGTAGGTGTCCGCCCCCGTGGCCTCCAGCCGCTCGCAGCCGGGGATCGTGCGCACCAGCACCGCGGGATCCCGCAGCGCGGCCCACATCCGTTCCCGATCCACGCCGACGACGGCGCTGCCGACCACCCTCATGGCCACCTCCGATGCCGAGAGACTAAGGATCGCCGCACCATACCGATAAGAGCAACTTCCGCCCGACGCGACCGTCCGTCGTCGTCAGTTCTCGTGCCCCCCGTCCAGGGACGGCCCCGGTTCCCCGCCGTACAGCGGCGCCGATTTCGCCGTACCACGTCCCGCCGTCGCGGCGCCGGTTCCACACCCTGCGGGGACGAAGGTGGTGCGCGGGGTGGGGTTGCGCGGGGTGCAGTTGTGCGCGGGGGGCGGGGGGGTGCGCGGGAGCGAGGTGGTGCGCGGGGGGCGGCGTGGTGCGCGGGGGGCGGCGTGGTGCGCGGGGGGCGGCGTGGTGCGGCGGGAGCGCGGGTGGTGCGCGGGAGCGCGGGTGGTGCGCGGGAGCGCGGGTGGTGCGCGGGAGCGCGGGTGGTGCGCGGGAGGGCGGGTGGTGCGTAGGGGTGGGGTGGTGCGTAGG
>NZ_JBDPMD010000073.1:0-34850 GCF_039871875.1 Sphaerisporangium sp. B11E5
GTTCCTCCTCGGCGTGCCCGAACCGGTGGCCGAGGGCCTCGATGCCGGCCTGCAGGCTGGGGGTGACGAAGCCGGGGTCGCACAGCGGCGTGCCGCCGAAGAGGTCCATGCGGAAGTAGCTGGTGGCGACGCGCACCGGCACGTCCCCGGCGAGCAGGAGCTTGCGGCGGGCCAGCACCTCGGCGCCCGGCGACACCCGCAGCGCCGCGGCGACCGGCCCGGGGGCGGGCTCGGGGCCGACGTACAGCATGCGGCGCCCGGCCGTCAGCCCCTGCTGCCCGGCCTCGGCGAGGAACAACGACGCGGAGGCCCGGACGGCGGGCGGCGTGGGCACCGCGCGGCGGACCAGCACAGGCGGGACGTCAGGGACGGGCTCCACGGGTAAATCGGCCTCCACCGGGGAGCGGGCGAGAAGAAAGGGTGGAGCTATGGGGATTCGAACCCCAGACCTCCTCCATGCCATGGAGGCGCGCTACCAACTGCGCTATAGCCCCTCGCGACGCGCGGACAGTCTATCGGAACTCGGGCGTCACCGGGAAACCGGAAACCGCCCGGGACGAGGGACGAGGGGCGAGGGGCGGGTCGGGGCCCGCCCCTCGCCTGCCCGCCGACCGGGCCCGCGTGAGGGGTCAGGCGCGGCGCTCCGGTGTCAGCGGGGGCTCGTCGTCCCAGCGGGGCGTGCCCAGCGGGGACACGGGGCCGGTGCCGGGTGCCGGGAGCGGGGTCTCGGGCGGGTACTCGCCGCCCACCTGCCGCGGAGGCGCGGGCTCGTCGGCTCGCGTCCGCGGGCCGGGCACGGGCTCCTCAGGCACCGGCTCGTCAAGCACGGGGACGGCACCGGCGGCGCCGACGTCAGGCGTGCTCGTCCGGGTCGGCACACCGGTACCGGTGGTGCCGGTGCTGGTCGGGATGCCGGTGGGGTCGGGCGTGCCGGTTCCGGTGCCGCGCAGGACGTCTCCGTCGGGGGCGGTGCGGGCCGCGCCCTCGTCCTCGGTCCATCCGCCGCCTCCGCCGGGGATGGGGACCTCGCCGCGCCATCCGCCGGTCTCGTGGCCGCGGGCCTCGATGAAGGCCTTGAAGCGCTCCAGGTCGCCGTGCACGCGCATGCGCACGAGCTGCAGCTTGTCACCCACGGTCTCGACGAACCCCTCGGGGTCGAAGTCCATCCTGAGGTTGACCCGGGTGGAGTCGTCGTCGAGGCGCTCGAAGGTGACGAGCCCGGCCTGGCGCGGCTCTTCCAGCGAACGCCACGCGACACGCTCGTCCGGCCGCTGCTCGGTGATCTCGGCCTCGAACTCACGGTGCACGCCGGCGACCTGGACGCTCCAGGCCAGACGGGTGTCGTCGATCTGCTTGACCGACTCGACGCCTTCCATGAACTCGTGGAAGCTTTCGAACTGCGTCCACTGGTTATAGGCCGTACGCACCGGGACGGCCACATCCACCGAATGCTCGATGGTGCTCATCAGGCTTCCTCCCTGTTTGTCGGTTGGAAACCTGCCCTGCCCGAGATTGCCGCTCCTATTCGGTCTTCCGTGTACGAAGGATCCAAAAAAGGCCAATCACCGGCAGTACCAGGGGGATGAATCCGTATCCGCTGCCGTACCCCGACCAGACCGTGGCGTGCGGGAAAGCGGCAGGATCGAAAACGCTCAGCGTGCCGACGACCAGCACCCCGGCCAGTTCGACGGCGCAGGCCGCGAGCGCCGTACGGCGGGCGCCGCGCGCCAGGGCCACGGTGAGCACGACGTACACCGCGGCGGCGAGGGCGGACAGGACGTACGCCAGCGGCGCCTCGGCGAACCGCGTGGACAACTGGACGGCGGCGCGGGCCCCGGCGGCCAGCGCGAACAGGCCGTACACCGCGACCAGCACGCGGCCGGGCCCGGTGCTCACCGGGGCACCGGTCACGCCGTTCCCTGCCAGATCTGCAGCAGCCTGCCGGTCATGACGGGAACGGCGAAGCAGGCGACGGCGGCGACCGCGGGCCCCCAGCGGGTGCGCTCGGCCAGCGACCAGACGGCGGCGGCGGGCGGGATGACGATCATGGCGACGAGGTAGCCGATGAAGGTCGCCGTCTCGGGCGGCCCCTCGCCGCCCGCCACGTGGACGATCCCGGTGACGGCCTGGGCGAGCACGCCGAGCTCCAGCACGCCGAGGCCGATCAGCAGCACCATGCCCATCGGCCGGTCGCGCACGGCCGTGATCACGCAGAGCGCGGCGAGCAGCAGGGAACCGCCGATCAGCACGGCGGCCAGCGCGGGGATCACCGGGGGTCCACCGGGTCGAGGACTCTCTGGAACACCGCCGTAGGTTATCGGCCCGTCCCGCCGGTCCCGTGACCGGTCCGCGCGGCGCCCGGCGGGGGCGTGGCGCCGCGCGGGCGGGTGGTCAGGAGCAGTTGACCAGGACGATCGACACCACGGTGCACCGCACGCCGGCGGAGTCGTTGCCGCTCACCGGGTCGGCGGGACTTGAGGCCGTCCGGGTGGCGGTGAAGGTGTAGGGCACGCCGATGTTCAGCAGCCCGACCGGAACCGAGAACTTCTTGGTCGCCGAGGTGCCCGGCGGCAGGTTCGCGAACGGGCAGGAGACCGTGCCCGAGCCGGTGGCGCAGCCCGACGAGGTGGCGCCGAGGCCGGGCGGCAGCGCGGTGGTGACGGTGGCGGAGTTCACCGTGCCGGGCCCGTTTCCGGTCAGCCCCACGGTGAACTCGATCTTCGGCACGAGCAGGGCGAGCCGCGGCGTGGCGGTGAGCGTGACGGCGGCGTCCGCCTCGGTGATGACGGTGAGGTCAGGGCCGGAGACGATCTCGGAGGCGTAGTTGGAGCCGGACAGGTCGCCGCGCAGGGTGTGCACGCCGGCCGGCGCGTCCGTGTTCAGGGCCAGCGTGAGGACGACGGTGGCCGAGGCACCGCCGGACAGCGCGCCCACGGGCGCCGTGTAGCCGATCGGGCCCAGGCCGTCGGACACGGTGCCGCACGGCGCGGTGGCGCCGGAGCAGCCGAGCAGTGTGGTGTACGACGTGATCCGGGGGTCGGAGCCGAAGAGCCGGGCGTTGGCGTGGAGCACGGTGAAGCCGTGGATGTTGGTCACCGTCATGGTGACGTCGATCGTGTCGCCCGGGTACGCCACTGAGGGCGACACCGACAACACGACCTCGGGCGGGTCCGCCGCGGCGGGCGTGGCGGGCAGGAGGGAGACGGTCAGGGCCAGGGTCGCGGTGATCAGGGCGAGGGGGCGCCGAAGGGATCTCATCGCAGCCTTTCGATCTCAAAGGATCCGGACTCCTCCGACTATCGCGGCTGATTTCCCGCTCGGCGGTTTATTGCGGCTATTTTCCGCCATGAGCGGTGGCCGAATGCGGACGCCGCTCGCAGGCTCGCCGCCGGACGACCGGCGGGGCCGTCCGGGTGATCCCGCACGCCGTTCACCTGGGTAAAAGCTACATTCCCCCTTTAACGGATTTTGCTCTATATATCCGAAATATCAGCTTTTCCGGGGCTTACCCGCAACCCTGGCACTTCGTACGGGACGAACCGGCCGTATGCTGTAGGCAGTGGACGAAGAACAGCGATAGGGCGCGCGACCAGCGGCCCTGTACCCGCCCGGAGCCGAGATGCCACGGTCCGATCCACAGGGCGGGCCCGCGATCCCCAAGATCGCCCGACCTGCCCCACTGCGTGAGAGCGTCTTCGACGCGCTCCTCGACCTCATCGTCAATCGCCGGCTGTGCCCGGGCAGCCACCTGGCCGAGAGCGAGCTCGCCGACATGCTCGGCGTCTCCCGCCAGCCCATAAGGGAGGCGCTCCAGTTGCTCAACGCCGAGGGCTGGGTCGATCTGCACCCCGGGCACGGCGCGTTCGTGCACGTCCCGACGGTGCGGGAGGCCGACCAGCTCCTGGCCGTGCGTGCGCTGCTGGAGACCGAGGCGGCACGGCTGGCCGCCGCCAACCACACCGACGACGGCGTGGCGGCGCTGCGGGCGCTGTGCGTGCTCGGGACGGCCGCCGCCGACGCCGGTGACGTCCCGGCCACGGTCAAGCTCAACGGGCAGTTCCACACCACCGTGACGGTGCTCTCCGGCAACACCGTGCTGCGCGAGTTCTGCGTGCAGATCGGGCGCCGGGTGCGCTGGTACTACGCGCCCGTGGCGCGGCAGCGGGGCCGTGACTCCTGGCGGGAGCACGCGGCGTTGGCCGACGCCATCGAGGCGGGTGACGGCGAGCGGGCCGGCGCGCTCATGGCCGCGCACACCAGGCGCACCCGCGACCTCTACCTGACCAGGCTCGCCGAGGAGGAAGAGCTCGCCCCGTCCCCCGTCGTCCCCCGCAGGCGGCGCAGGAGCCGCGCCCCGGGAGACGGAACCGGTGAAGTTGACACAGATGTCATCGGCCGAACGCCCTGACGAAACATAGGCGGAGCAAAGTAATCCTCGACGGCGGATAGTTCGGCCAGAAGACGTGTGGCGACGCGTGAATCGCCCGGGGAAGGGGACGCCTCGGGCGGTGACCGCGTCGCCGTACGTTTTTCCCGGCCACTTCGTCCGGCCCGTCCGAAGCCCCGGCGACGCCTCGTGCCGCCGGGGTTCTCATTCCCTGAAGGCCGGCGGGGCCCTGATCCGGTTCCGCGCGGGCCCGCCGGCCCGCGGTCACGGGGTCGTGGTCGGGGTGGGCGTCTCGCTGAGCGTCGGGGTCGGCTCAGAGGTCGGGGTCTCGGTCGGCGTCTCCGTCGGGGGGAGCGTGGGGGTCTCCGTGGGGGTGACGGTCACGGTGACCGTGGGTGTCGCGGTCGGGACCGGCGTGCCGGTCGGGGTGGGACACGGGGTGGGCGTGCGGAACTTGCCGGGCATGCCCCAGCGCCAGTGCCACTGCGGGGTGTACCACCAGCCCTTGCCGCGCCAGAGGTTCTTGCCGGGCCGCGACAGGTCGTAGACGTAGGCGGCGGTCGCGTTCTCGTTGCCGGCGGCGGAGGTCACCGCCACCCACTCGCCCTGGCGGACGTCGCTGTTGCCACGGCTACCCGCGACGATCTTGGTGGTGTCGTCGATGACGTACACCTTCTCGAAGCCGTCCACGCTGCGCACGGTGATCGAGTCCTCGGCCACCGCGGTCGCCTCGCCGGTCTGGCTGAGCACGGTCACGAAGACACAGGGGTCCTTGGTGCCGACGACGAACTCCCCGTGCGGCGTGCCGGAGAACGCCCAGGCCCCGGGAGGCGGCACCTTCACCGCCGGAGGCGTGGCGGTGGGAGTCGCCGTCGGAGGCGACGTGGGCGAATCGGTGGGGGTCGCGGTGGGGGTCTCGGTGGGGACGTCGGTCGGAGTCGCGGTGGGTGTCTCCGTGGTCGTCGGCGTCGGCGTGGGGGGCGGCTCGGGAGCCGCGGCCGCCGCGGCCGCGCCCACGCCACCGGCCACCAGGAGCACGGTCGCGCTAGCGAAGATCATTGAGCGTTGTACACGCCGGTGCGGCCCACCCTGTCGGTGTACTTCAGGGTTTGTCGCCATCAGTACATCCTCCATCTGGATTGCTCTGATCGAAGGGACCGCGAAGACCTGCCCGCTCTCACCGCGCCCATGCGGCCGGCCCGCGGCGCCCGCTCTCGCGCGTCCCGCCCCACCCCAGGTGACGGCCGCGTTTCGGAATTTCAAATTGAGCTACATCTACCCCGAAAACGGACGCAAAGCCCCGCCGAGGGCGTCCCTGGACGCGGTACCGCCCCGTAACGCGACATGGCCGCCCCGGAGGACGGCCATGATCAAGACGGTGGAGCTATGGGGATTCGAACCCCAGACCTCCTCCATGCCATGGAGGCGCGCTACCAACTGCGCTATAGCCCCTTGTCACCGCTCAGGGGATTCCCCGCGCGGCGCTCGCAGAGCATATAGCCATCACCCGCCGTTCACCTAATCGGTCACCGGCGGCGGGCCGCGGTCAGGTGGCGGCCGGCGCGGATTCGGGGCGGTCGTCGCTGTTGACGGGCTCCGGGAGCGTGCCGGCGTTGTGCTCGACCAGGCGCCAGCCCTTGCGGCCCTCGGCGAGCACGGACCAGCAGCAGTTGCCGACGCCGCCGAGGGCGGGCCACAGCTCCTCGGGGAGGCCGAGCAGGCGGGCCACGCCGAGGCGGATGGCGGCGCCGTGGGAGGCCACGACCAGCGGGCCGTCGCCGGTGAGGCGATCGGCCCAGCGCATGGTCGCCGCCGCGACCCGGTCGGCGACCCCGGTGACGGCCTCGCCGCCGGGCGCCTCCCACTCGGCGTACTCCACGGGCCAGCCCGCGCGGATCTCGGCCCGGGTCAGGCCCTCCCACTCCCCGCCGCCGCGCTCGCGCAGGTCCTTGTCGACCATGACCTCCAGGCCGGTGAAGCCGGCGAGCTTGGCGGCCGTGTCGTGGGCCCGGCGCAGGTGGGAGGACACGATCATCGACGGCCGCAGCGCCGCGAGCAGCGCCGCCGCACGGGACGCCTGCGCGACGCCCGTCTCGTCCAGCGGGATGTCGGTGTGCCCCTGGAAGCGCTGCTCGACGTTCCACAGGGTCTGGCCGTGGCGCCAGAAGACGATGCGGCGCTCGCCGCGCGCCTCACTCACCTGCGGCCCCGCGGCTCCGCTGCGCCTGGACGCGGGTGACGCTCTCGGGCAGCGCGATGGCCGGGCAGTCCTTCCACAGGCGCTCAAGGGCGTAGAAGGTGCGGTCCTCCTCGTGCTGCACGTGCACCACGATGTCGAGGTAGTCGAGGAGCACCCAGCGCCCCTCGCGCTCTCCCTCGCGGCGCACCGGCTTGGCGTGCACCTCGACGCGCAGGCGCTCCTCGATCTCGTCCACGATCGCGCGTACCTGGCGGTCGTTGGAGGCGGAGCAGAGCAGGAAGGCGTCGGTGATGACGAGCTGGTCGCTGACGTCGTAGGCGATGATGTCGTCCGCCAGCTTGTCGGCCGCGGCCTCGGCGGCGACTCTCACGAGCTGGAGGGATTTGTCCGATGCTGTCATAGATAAGGGTCGTTCCTCCGGTGAGGGATACGAGGTCCAGCACTTCCCATTATCAGGATGCCCGGTAAAGACCTCGCTTGTTGATGTACTGCACGATCCCGTCGGGAACGAGATACCAGATGGGTTCCCCTGCGGCCACCCGCTGCCGGCACTCCGAGGACGAGATCGCGAGCGCCGGGATCTCGACCAGGCTGACCTTTCCCTTCGGGAGGCCGGGGTCCTGCAACACATGACCCGGCCGGGTACAGCCTACGAAATGCGCCATGGTGAAGAGTTCGTCGACGTCCCGCCAACTCAGGATCTGCGCCAGGGCGTCGGCGCCGGTGATGAAGAACAGCTCCAGGTCAGGCTCGTACAGCGCGGCGATGTCGCGCAGGGTGTCGATGGTGTAGGTGGGGCCGGGACGGTCGATGTCGATGCGGCTCACCGAGAACCGCGGGTTGGACGCGGTGGCGATCACCGTCATCAGGTAACGGTCCTCGGCCGCCGACACGATCTTGTCGGCCTTCTGCCAGGGCCGGCCGGTGGGCACGAAGACCACCTCGTCCAGCCCGAAGTGGTGCGCCACCTCGCTCGCCGCCACCAGGTGGCCGTGATGGATCGGGTCGAAGGTCCCGCCCATCACGCCGAGCTTCCTGGTCCGGGCCCCATTCCTCATGCGAGGGACCCTAGCCTGCCTCCGGCCGGCGGGGGGCGCCCACCCCCCATCGCCAAGAAATCCCCAGGCGCGGGCAACGCCGCGCACGGGCATCGGCCCCGACGTAGCATGCCGACCATGACCACCACCACCCCGGACCGCAACCGTGTCCAGCTACCCGGCATCAGCTCCCGGGCGTACGAACACCCCGCCGACCGGTCGGCCCTGGTCGCGATGCGTTCGCTGTCGGGCTTCGACTCGGTGCTCAAGCGCATGTCGGGCCTGTTCAGCGAGCGGCGCCTTCGGCTGATGTTCCTCGGCTCGTCGGTGCGGGCCGGCGAGACCCAGTTCCGCAGCCTGTACGACATGGGCCGCGACAGCGCCTACCTGCTCGACCTGCACCGCATCCCGGAGATCTACGTCCAGCAGGATCCCCGGCCGAACGCCATGGCGGTCGGGTTCGACGACCCGTTCATCGTGATCAACACCGGCCTGCTCGACCTCATGGACGAGGAGGAGCTGCGCTTCGTCGTCGGCCACGAGACCTCGCACATCCTGTCCGGCCACGCCGTGTACGGCACGATGCTCGCCATCCTCACGCGGCTCGCCACCCGGGTGGCGTGGATCCCGCTCGGGTACATCGGCCTGCGGGTCATCGTGACCGCGCTGGAGGAGTGGCACCGCAAGGCCGAGCTGTCGGCCGACCGCGGCGGCCTGCTGTGCGGGCAGGACCCCGACGCGGGCATGCGGGCCCTCATGAAGCTCGCCGGCGGCTCGCGGCTGCACGAGATGAACATCGAGGCGTTCCTCGACCAGGCCCGTGAGTACGACACGGCGGGCGACGTGCGCGACGGCCTGCTGAAGGTCCTCAACCTGCTCGGCAGCACCCACCCGTTCGCGGTGATCCGGGTCGCCGAGCTGGACCGCTGGCGCCGCGACGGCGAGTACCAGGCGATCCTGGCGGGCAACTACCCGCGCCGCGAGGACGACGCCGACGCCAAGCTGTCCGAGGAGATCAAGGCCGCGGCCCGTTCGTACCGCGAGTCGTGGGCGCAGTCGCAGGACCCGTTCATCGGGGTGCTGCGTGACGTCGCCGAGGGCGCCGTGCACGCCGGGGAGCGCATCTTCAACCGCTTCGCCCGCCGGGACGCCTGACGGCCCCGCCTCCTCATCGTCCCGTCGCGACCCCGGCGGGACGGTCGCCGTCCCCGCACGGCCCGGTGATCGCGGCGGAGCACACCGTGCGTGCGGGACGTCCGGCGACCCGTCACAACGCGTGCGGGATGACCCAGGCCAGCACCCGCACGGCGGCGGCACAGAGAGCCACGAAGCCCCCGAGCACCGACAACGCCCGCAGGCCCTCGCGGCGCAGGTCGGGCACGTGGCCGCCGATCCGCTCGACCTCCCGGCCGACGATGCCGCCGCAGACGACACCGAACACGACGCCCGCCACGGTCATCGGCCCGTCCTGGGCCCACCAGGCGTCCGCCACCTGGCCGCCTGCCGTGACCCAGAAGGCGGAGGCGGCGATGGCCGCCGCGGGCAGGCCGGGCCAGACGGCCGCGCTGAGCGCCGACCCGGTGAGGGCCAGCGGGAACGACACCACGCGCAGCGTGCCGCGCACCCGGGCCGACCGGCGTTTGCGCACCAGCCAGTGGCCGCTCCACCAGGCCCGGGCCAGCACGCAGAACGCCGCGGTGACGGCGAACGTCGCGGGTGGCCAGATGACCGACACCACCACGCACGGCACCGCCAGCATGGCGAGCGCGATCAGCACGGCGCTGCCCGGCGGCGCCCCGGGGCCCGCGGGCGCCGCCTCGGCGGCGAGCACGGACCGCTTCTCCGCCGTGCCGGCCCTGGCCCGGCCGCGGCGCGCGGACGTCTCGGCCTTGACCTGAGCCTCCTCCTGCCGCCCCTTGCGGGGTGCGGCTTCGGCCTTGACCTTGACCTGGGCGTCGTCCGACCGCGCCTTGCGCGGCGCCGCCTCCGCCTTGGCCTGGGCCTCCTCGCCGCGTCCCGGCCGGCCCGCCCTGGCGGGGGTGTCGTCCGCGTCGGCGCGGGCACGGCGGGGCTCGGGCCTCGCCGTGCCGTCACCCGCCTCCGTGCGGACCCGGCGGCGCGAGGGCGCCGCCGGCGGGGTCGCGGTGGCGCGGGCCAGGCGGGACAGCCGGTCGGACAGCAACGCGGCGGTGGGCCGCTTGTCCGGGTCGCGGTGCAGCGCGGCACGCACCAGCGGCAGCAGCGCCCCGGGCACCCCGGCGAGATCGGCCCGGCCGTTCAGCACGGCGTACATCTGCGCCTCGGCGGTGCCCCGGCCGAACGTCGGCCGTCCCGTGGCGGCGAACGCCACCGTGGCCGCCCACGAGTGCACGTCGGACGGCTCGGCGACCTCCTCCTCGGCGAAGACCTCCGGCGCCGAGTACCCGGGCGTGCCGAGGAACGTCCCGGTCATGGTGAGCCTGGTGGCGTCGGCGACCTGGGCGATGCCGAAGTCGATCAGTACGGGGCCGTCCGGGCCGAGCACGACGTTGGCCGGCTTGACGTCCCGGTGCACCACCCCGGCCGCATGGATGATCGCGATCGCGGTGGCCAGCCCCTGGGCCAGTTCGATCAGGTGGCCACTCGCCAGCGGCCCGCCGCGCCGGACCGCGTCCAGCAACGTCTCGCCCTCGACGTACTCCATCACGAGATAAGGGCGCTCCCCGGACAGCTCGGCGTCCAGCACCCGGGCGACGTACGGGCTCTCGACCCGCCGCAGCGCCTTCACCTCGCGCTCCAGCCGTAATCGCGCCTCGGGGTCGTCGCCGATCGACTCGCGCAGCAGCTTGACGGCGACCTTCTCGCCGCGCCTGCTGACGGCGAGGTAAACCTCGCCCATGCCACCGCGGCCGAGGCGTTCCACCATGGTGTACGGGCCGGCCTTACCCAGCCCGCCCACTCGCCGTGCACCCATAGAAGTCGCCACCATAGCGCCGATCGAGCCGGGAACCGCGGCGGCGCGCCGTAGGGTTTCGCACGGCTTGTCCACGCACGCCGGATCGCCGCCCCGCGTCCGCGAAAACGAACGCGGGGCGGCGGGACAGGTCAGCCCTCGCCGGAGCCGGCCGCGATCACCGTGCCGCCGGAGGTGCGCAGGTGGCCCTCGCCGGTGTACACCCACTTGGTGGAGGTCAGCTCGGGCAGGCCCATCGGCCCCCGGGCGTGCAGCTTCTGGGTGGAGATGCCGATCTCGGCGCCGAAGCCGAACTCCCCGCCGTCGGTGAAGCGGGTGGAGGCGTTCACCGCGACCGCGGCCGAGTCGACCAGCGCGACGAACCGCCGGGCCGCCTTCTGCGAGCGGGTCACGATGGCGTCGGTGTGCGCCGAGCCGTACCGGCGGATGTGCGCGACCGCGTCCTCCAGCGAGCCGACCACCGCCGCCGCGATGTCCAGCGACAGGTACTCCTGCCGGAAGTCCTCCTCGGTGGCGGGCACCACCGTGACGCCGGTGCTCTCGCCGCCGTACGCCGCGACGCGCTCGTCGCCGTGCACCGTGACGCCCTCGCGGGCCAGCCGGGTCAGCGCCATCGGCACGAACGTGTCGGCCACCGCCGCGTGCACCAGGAACGTCTCGGCGGCGTTGCACACCGAGGGGCGCTGGGCCTTGGCGTTCACGAGGATCTCCAGGGCCAGCTCCAGGTCGGCGTCCGCGTCCACGTAGACGTGGCAGTTGCCGACGCCGGTCTCGATCACCGGCACGGTGGACTCCTCGACCACCGAGTTGATCAGCGACGCGCCGCCCCGCGGGATCAGCACGTCCACCAGGCCCCGGGCCCGCATGAGGTGCTTGACGGACTCGCGGGTGGTGCCCGGCACCAGTTGCACGGCCTCCGCGGGCACCTCGGTGCCGGCGAGGGCCTCCTGCATGACGCGCACCAGCACGGTGTTGGACTCGTAGGCCGAGGACGAGCCGCGCAGCAGCACGGCGTTGCCGCTCTTCAGGCACAGCGCGGCGGCGTCCACCGTGACGTTGGGGCGGCCCTCGTAGATGATGCCGACCACACCGAGCGGGACGCGGAGCTGGCGCAGCTCCAGGCCGTTGGGCAGCGTGCCGCCGCGCACCACCTCGCCGACCGGGTCGGGCAGCTCGGCGACCTCGCGGACCGCGCGGGCGATCGACTCGACCCTGGCCTCGTCCAGGCGCAGGCGGTCGATCATGGCCTCGGGGGTGCCGGCGCCGCGGGCGGCCTCGACGTCCCGGGCGTTGGCTTCGACGATCTCGGCGGCGCGGGCCACCAGGGCGTCGGCGACGGCGTACAGGGCGGTGTCCTTGAGGCCGCGCGGCAGCGGTGCGAGGCCGGCCGCCGCGGTGCGTCCCGCGTGGGCTACCTTCAGAAAGTCCTCGGCGTCAGACATGCCGCATGCTCCTGCTCTCGGTGGTGGGCTCCAGTATGACCATGTCGTCGCGGTGGATCAGCTCGCGTTCGTACTCGGGCCCGAGCGTGGCGGCGAGCTCGCGGGTGGAACGGCCGAGCAGCTCGGGGATCTCGGCGGCGTCGAAGTTCACCAGACCCCTGGCCACCGGCGTGCCGAGCGGGCTGTAGAGGTCCACGGGGTCGCCGGCGGCGAAGTCGCCCTCCACCAGGGTCACCCCGGCGGGCAGCAGCGACTTGCGGCGCCCCACGACGGCCTCCACCGCGCCGTCGTCCAGGTGCAGACGCCCCCGGCCGGTGGTGGCGTGCGCCAGCCACAGCAGGCGGGTACCCGGGTGGCGGGCGTCGGCGTGGAAGTACGTGCCGACGTCCTGCCCGGCGAGCGCCTGCGCGGCGTGTGCGGCCGCGGTGAGCACCACGGGCACCCCGGCGCCGGTGGCGATGCGCGCGGCCTCCACCTTGGTGATCATGCCGCCGGTGCCGACCCGGCCGGAGCGGCCGAGCTCCACGCCCTCCAGGTCGGCGGGGCCGAGCACCCGCTCGATGCGGCGGGCCCCGCCGGGACGGCGCGGGTCCCCGTCGTACAGGGCGTCCACGTCGGACAGCAGCACCAGCGCGTCGGCGTGGATCAGGTGGGCCACCAGCGCCGCCAGCCGGTCGTTGTCGCCGAAGCGGATCTCGTCGGTGGCCACGGTGTCGTTCTCGTTGACCACCGGCATGATGCCGAGCTCCAGCAGCCGCGCCAGGGTGCGCTGCGCGTTGCGGTGGTGCGAGCGGCGCATCATGTCGTCCGCGGTGAGCAGCACCTGGCCCACCCGCAGGCCGTACCGGGCGAAGGACGAGGTGTAGCGGGCCACCAGCACGCCCTGCCCGACGGAGGCGGCGGCCTGCTGGGTGGCGAGGTCGCGGGGGCGGGCGCTCAGGCCGAGCGGCCCGAGGCCGGCCGCGATGGCGCCGGAGGAGACGAGCACGACCTGCGTGCCCGCGGCCGCGCGGGCGGCGAGCACGTCCACGAGGGCGTCCACCCGGTCACTGTCCATGGTGCCGCTCGCGGTGGTCAGCGACGACGACCCGACCTTCACCACCAGACGCGCGGCGGCGGCCACCCGCTCCCGGCCGTTCTCCACGTTCATCACCTTTCGCAGCAGGTCGTGTCAGGTCGCGCCCGGCCAGGCCTCAGGCGAGGCGGTCGTCGGACCCGCGCGGCCCCTGGTGGACCGCGCCGGACTCCAGAGAGGCCCGCCAGTCGAAGACGTAGCCGCCCTCCATCGGGCCGATGATCACCTCGGCGCCGTCGGTGGCGCCGGCTTCGGCCAGCGCCTTCTCGATGCCGAGCCGGTCCAGGCGGTCGGCGAGGTAGCCCACCGCCTCGTCGTTGGTGAAATCGGTCTGCCGGATCCAGCGCTCAGGCTTCTCGCCGGTCACCTGGAAGGTGTTCTCGTCCACCCGCCGCACGCTGAACCCGGCGTCGCCGAGCTGCTTGGGCCGCAGGACGATCCGCGTGGGCTCCTCGACCGGCCGCTCGGCGCGGTCCGCGCGCACCATCTCGGCCATCGCGAACGACAGCTCGCGCAGGCCCTCGTGGGTGGCCGCGGAGATCTCGAAGACCCGCATGCCCTGCTCCTCCAGCATCGGCCGCACCATGTCGGCCAGCTCCCGGGCCTCCGGCACGTCGATCTTGTTCAGCACCACCAGGCGCGGACGGTCCTCCAGCTCCCCGTACGCCGCCAGCTCGCCCTCGATCACCGCGACGTCGGTGAGCGGGTCCCGGCCCGGCTCGATGGTCGCGCAGTCCAGCACGTGCACGATGGTCGAGCAGCGCTCCACGTGGCGCAGGAACTCGTGGCCGAGGCCCTTGCCTTCCGACGCCCCCGGGATGAGCCCCGGCACGTCGGCCACCGTGAACACCGTCTCGCCCGCGGTGACCACACCGAGGTTCGGGACCAGCGTGGTGAACGGATAGTCGGCGATCTTCGGGCGGGCGGCGCTCAGCGCGGCGATCAGCGAGGACTTGCCGGCGTTGGGGAAGCCGACCAGCGCCACGTCGGCGACGGTCTTGAGCTCCAGCACCACGTCCGCCTCGTCGCCCGGCTCGCCGAGCAGCGCGAACCCGGGGGCCTTGCGCTTGGGCGAGGCCAGCGCCGCGTTGCCGAGGCCGCCGTGGCCGCCCTGCGCCGCGACGTACCGGGTGCCGGCGCCGATCAGGTCGACCAGGACCTCGCCGGTCTTGGCGTCCTTCACCACCGTGCCGTTCGGCACCTTGAGCACGACGTCCGGGCCGTTGGCGCCGTCCCGGTTGGCGCCCATGCCCTGCTTGCCGCTGACGGCCCTGCGGTGCGGGCGGTGGTGGTAGTCCAGCAGGGTGGACGTGCTGGGATCCACCTCGAGGATCACGTCGCCGCCGCGGCCCCCGTTGCCGCCGTCCGGGCCGCCGAGCGGCTTGAACTTCTCCCGATGGATGGACGCGCAGCCGTGCCCGCCGTCACCGGCCTTCACGTACAGGACCACCCGGTCCACGAACTCAGCCACGCGTCAACACTCCTGATCTTCCGGGCCTCTCAAGGCCCCTTCATGACGATGAGGCGGATCGATCAACGTCGATCCGCCTCATGCAACGATCTACCGGGCCTGCCGCGTGCCCGCGGCTCTGCGGCCCCTTCGTTCGTCCCTGTGCTCCCGCCGGCGGATATCTACTCCGCGGCCGGGACGATGCTCACGGCACGACGGCCGCGCTTGTTGCCGAACTGCACGTGCCCGGCCACCAGCGCGAACAGCGTGTCGTCGCCACCGCGGCCGACGTTGTCGCCGGGGTGGAAGTGGGTGCCGCGCTGACGGACGATGATCTCGCCGGCGTTGACGAGCTGGCCACCGAAACGCTTGACCCCGAGCCGCTGGGCGTTGGAGTCACGGCCGTTCCGGGTGGAGGAGGCGCCCTTCTTGTGTGCCATGGTTCGCTACCACTACTTCCCGGGGTTGATGCCGGTCACCTTCACCTGGGTGTACCGCTGGCGGTGACCCTGGCGCTTCTTGTAACCGGTCTTGTTCTTGTACTTGAGAATGCGGATCTTGGGGCCCTTGGTCTCACCGAGAATCTCGGCAGTGATCTCGAACCGGCCAAGACTGGCGGCGTCGGTGGTCACATCGCCGTCGTTGACGACGAGCACCGGCGCCAGCTGCACCGTGGAGCCGACCTCACCGGCGACCTTGTCCACCTCGAGGACGTCACCGACGGAGACCTTCTGCTGCCTGCCGCCGCAACGAACGATCGCGTACACCGCGGAACCCTTCTTCTGGCTGATTGCTCCTTGGACGCCGCGCCACTCGCATCCGGATCTTCGTCGATGACACGGCGAACCGGGCTAGGCGCGCGAAGCCAGGCGCGCCTCAGACGCACCGGTTGACTAGGATACCGGATCGCGGCACTCCTGGTCGAACCGAACGCCGAGGCGCACCTGGCATGTTCACTCCGCCGGCCCCGCCGGCCGGGTGGCCTTCCTGGACCGCCGCCGGGTGCGGACGGGCTGAGAGTCCTCACCGGCCAGCGCGTCCGTCACGCTGTCCCGCACGGCCTCACCGACCGCCGCGACCGCCGCCACGCCGTCCTTGACGCGCTCCGCGGCCTTCTCCAGCTTCTCGGCCACGGCCTTCTCGACCGCCATCTTGCCCTGCGTGCCGCGCGGCTCGGGCTTGGACTCCACCGGCTCGGACGACACGATCAGCCCGCGGCCGTTGCAGCAGTCGCACGGCGTGGAGAACGCCTCGAGCAGCCCCTGGCCGACACGCTTGCGCGTCATCTGCACCAGGCCGAGCGAGGTCACCTCGGCGACCTGATGCTTGGTGCGGTCGCGGGCCAGGCACTCCAGCATGCGGCGCAGCACCAGGTCGCGGTTGCTCTCCAGCACCATGTCGATGAAGTCGATCACGATGATGCCGCCGATGTCCCGCAACCGGAGCTGGCGCACGATCTCCTCGGCGGCCTCCAGATTGTTCTTGGTGACCGTCTCCTCCAGGTTGCCGCCCTGGCCGGTGAACTTGCCGGTGTTGACGTCCACCACGGTCATCGCCTCGGTGCGGTCGATCACCAGGGAGCCGCCGCTCGGCAGCCACACCTTGCGCTCCATCGCCTTGGCGATCTGCTCGTCGATGCGGTACGCCGCGAAGACGTCGCCTTCCTCCCACTTGGTGAGCCGGTCGACCAGGTGCGGGGCGACGTAGCGGACGTACTCGTCCACCGTGCCCCACGCCTCGTCGCCGGAGACCACCAGCGAGGAGAAGTCCTCGTTGAACACGTCGCGCACCACGCGGATCGTGAGGTCCGGCTCGGAGTACAGCAGCTCAGGCGGGCTGCCCGACTTGGCCTTGCGCTGGATGTTCTCCCACTGCGCGGACAGGCGCGACACGTCGCGGCTGAGCTCCTCCTCCGAGGCGCCCTCGGCCGCGGTGCGCACGATGACGCCGGCGTTCTCCGGCATCACCTTCTTGAGGATGGCCTTCAGCCTGCTGCGTTCCTTGTCGGGCAGCTTGCGGCTGATGCCGGTCATCGAGCCGTCCGGCACGTACACGAGGTACCGGCCGGGCAGGCTGATCTGGCTGGTCAGCCGGGCGCCCTTGTGACCCATCGGGTCCTTGGTGACCTGCACGAGCACCGACTGGCCGGACTTCAGCGCCGCCTCGATGCGCTTCGGCTGGCCCTCCAGGCCGGCGGTGTCGAAGTTGACCTCACCGGCGTACAGCACGGCGTTGCGGCCCTTGCCGCCGTCGATGAAGGCGGCCTCCATCGACGGCAGGACGTTCTGCACCTTGCCCAGGTAGACGTTGCCGACGTAGGACTGGCTCGACTCGCGGTCGACGTAGTGCTCCACGAGCACGCCGTCCTCCATCACCGCGATCTGGGTGCGGCCGGCCTGGCGGCGGACCACCATGACCCGCTCCACCGACTCGCGGCGGGCCAGGAACTCCGACTCGGTGATCACCGGCGGGCGGCGGCGGCCCTGCTCGCGGCCCTCGCGGCGGCGCTGCTTCTTGGCCTCCAGGCGGGTGGAGCCGCGGAAGCCCTGCACCTCGTCCACCGACGTGGCGCGGCCGGCGCGGGGGGCGCGGATGCGGACCACCGTGTTCGGCGGGTCGTCGGTGTGGGTCTCGGCTTCCTCGGTGCCGCGGCGGCGGCGCCTGCGGCGGCGGCGCGAGCCGCCCGCCTCGTCGTCGTCCGCGTCCGCGGCCTCGCCCTGCGACTCGTCCTCGGCGGACACGGCGTCCTCGGCGGCCACCGGCTCGTCGCCGGTCTCCTCGCCGTCGGCCTCGTCCTGCTCGCGCAGCCGGCCGCGTCCCCGGCCGCCCCTGCGGCGGCGACGGCGACGGCTGCCGGCCTCGTCCTGGTCGTCGTCCTCGGCGGACTCGTCGGCGATGTCGGGCTCGTCGGCGGGCTCCTCGTCCTCGGCACGCTCCTCCGGGCGCTCCTCGGCGCGGCGGGGCGGCGGCGGCGGCGCGACGGGCGGCACGGCCGCACGCGGCTCGGGAGCCTGGAAGACCGGCTGGAACACCGCGGCGGGCGCCTGGAAGGCGACGGACGGCGACGCGACCTGGTCGGTCAACGCGGTCAGCCCGAACGGGTCGGCGAACAACGAGGTCTTGCCCCGCCACGACCCACTCCGCGGCTCCTCGACGACGTCCTCCCCAGCGGGCTCGTCGTCCAGCGGCTCCTCCTCCGGAAGCACCTCGGCGATGTCCTCGGCGTCCTCGTCCACGACGGTGCCGCCGGTGTCCGCGACGGCACTGGTGCCTGCGGTCTCAGCGGTGTCGGCGGTGTGCTCGGTGCTGGAGCGTTCCGTGGCGGCGGCCGTGGCCGCCGGGGTCTCGGGGACCGCGGCCGCCTTCCTGCTGCGCCGCCGCCGCACCGGCGCCGCGGGAGCGGTCTCCTCGCCGGAGACCTCCTCCACCTGCGCGGCTCCCCCGGCCTGGGCGGCCTGCGCGACGCCCTCGGCCTGCACGGTCTCTACGCTCAGGGCGACCTGTTCCGGGGGGGCCGGCGGCGCGTCGGCCTCCGGCTCGGCGTCCGCCTTGGCGGACTTCCTGGCGCGCGTGCGCCGGGCGGGCGCGGGCGCGTCGCCGTCCTTGGCCGTCGCACGACGGCGCGTGGCCCGCTTGGCGGGCGCGGGCGCCTCGGCGGCCTCCTCGGCCACCGGCGCGACCGGCGTGCCGTCCGCGCCACCGGTACCGTCTGCCGCCGCGGTCCCGGCCCCACCGGCACCGGTACCCGTACCGGTCGTGCCGTCGGCCGTGCTCGTCGGGGCGGTCTCACGAGTGGCCGCGGCACCGCCTGCGCCGGCTGCCCCCTCAGGGGACACGCCGGTCAGGAGACGGCCGGCGTGTTCCGGCTCCTCCGGAGGTGGACCGGCCGGGCGGCTCGCCGCGCGGCGGCGCCGGGCCGGTGCCTTGGGTTCTTGCTGTGCTGTTGTATCCCCGCCGAGGCCGGCGGCCCCGACGATGGGCTCGTTGTCGAGCATGCGGGCGTTCTCCCGTCAGCTCCCGGGCGCGTCACCGCGCCGCGCGGGAGCTCTCGTATCTCGCTGTACGCCAGACCGCCTCGCGGGGTCCGGCGCCAAGTCCTATAGGTGGTCATCGACGTGCCGCACAGCCGGCCCCGGCTCGCCGCCGCGAACGTCGCGGTCCAGGTCGAGCGGGTCGGCGGTCCCACCGGTGCGCGCGTCGAGCGGTCCCTGCGCCAGCCGGGTCACCTCGGGGGGTGACGGCGGCGCGAAACCTGCGACAAGACGCAGACCCGTGAGCACGTCATCGGGCCGGACGGCGGGTGTCACCTGCCGTACGACCATACGCAGTATCGCACATGGCGGCCCGGGCTCCCCGTCCGCCGTGACGGCCGTCCCGTCGCCCGCCGTCAAAGTGTGAACGGCCTGCCGGGCGTCGAAGCGGCGCATGCCTTTCTTGGTGAGGCGTTCCACCTCGACCGTGTCGCGGGCGAGGAACGACTCCGCCGCCGCCTCGGCCTCCCTCGCCGAGGCGCCGGGAAGGCGCACCTCCCATTCGGAGAACTCCAGCCGGTCGGCCAGGCTGCCGGCCCGCGCCTCGACGACGTCGAGCACGTCGAGACCTGGGGGCAACGAGGAGTCCAGCTCGGCACGGACGCGGTCGGGCGCGCAGGCCGACACGACGCCGATCTCCAGATATTCCGCTTCGCTGGCCACCCCGGTGGGGGCGGCGCCCGCGTATGAGATCTTCGGGTGGGGTGTGAACCCCGCGCTGAAGCCGACGGGGATGCCGGCCCGGCGCACCGCGCGCTCCACGGCGCGCGAGATGTCTCGGTGACTGGTGAACCGCAGCCTGCCGCGCTTGGCGTACCGCACCCGGAGGCGCTGCACCACCGGCGCGGGCGGGGGCCCATCAGGTACAGGGTTCTTCAGCTATTCATCCTTTCTCCGTCGTGCCGTCCCTCGACCTCCTACTCAGCATAGGGGCGCCGGGGCGGCCCTGGCGGCGTCGTGTCGACGGATCAGGGTCACCCGAGAGGACGGCTCTACAAGCTTCAACGATGACAGGCCGTGCGCGCTTCCCTGCGCCGTGTTCAGACGACGGTCAGGGGCAGCAGTTTCCGGCCGGTGGGGCCGATCTGGATCTCGGTCCCCATCGTGGGGCAGACACCGCAGTCGTAGCAGGGGGTCCATCGGCAGTCCTCGACCTCGGTCTCCGAGACCGCGTCCTGCCAGTCCTGCCAGAGCCACTCGCGGTCCAGCCCGGCGTCCAGGTGATCCCAGGGCAGCACCTCGACCTCGTCGCGCTCCCGGGTGGTGTACCAGTCGACGTCCACCGGCTCATCGGCCAGCGCGGTCTCGGCGCAGGCCAGCCAGCGGTCGTAGGAGAAGTGCTCGCTCCAGCCGTCGAAACGGCCGCCGTCCTGCCACACGGCCCTGATCACCGCGCCGACCCGGCGGTCGCCCCGGGAGAGCAGGCCCTCCACGATGGACGGCTTGCCGTCGTGGTAGCGGTAGCCGATGGCCCTGCCGTACTCCTTGTCGGAGCGCAGCGCCTCCTTGAGCTTGGCCAGGCGGTGGTCGACGGTCTCGTGGTCGGCCTGGGCCGCCCACTGGAACGGGGTGTGCGGTTTCGGCACGAACCCGCCGATGGACACCGTGCACCGCACGTCGCGGGTGCCGGTGGCATCGCGGCCCGCCTTGATGACCTTCTTGGCGAGATCGGCGATGCCGAGCACGTCCTCGTCGGTCTCGGTGGGCAGCCCGCACATGAAGTAGAGCTTCACCTGCCGCCACCCCTGGCCGTAGGCCGCGGTGACGGTGCGGATGAGGTCCTCCTCGGAGACCATCTTGTTGATGACCTTGCGCATGCGCTCAGAGCCGCCCTCGGGGGCGAAGGTCAGGCCCGAACGGCGGCCGTTGCGGGACAACTCGTTGGCGAGGTCGATGTTGAAGGCGTCCACCCGCGTGGAGGGCAGCGACAGGCTGGTGTTGGTGCCCTCGTAGCGGTCGGCGAGGCCCTTGGTGATGTCGGCGATCTCGGAGTGGTCGGCGCTGGACAACGACAGCAGGCCGACCTCGTTGAAGCCGGACTCGCGCACCCCCGCCTCCACCATGTCGCCGATCGTGGTGATCGACCGCTCGCGCACCGGCCGGGTGATCATGCCGGCCTGGCAGAACCGGCAACCGCGCGTGCAGCCGCGGAAGATCTCGACGCTGAAGCGCTCGTGCACCGTCTCGGCCAGCGGGACCAGCGGCTTCTTCGGGTAGGGCCACTCGTCGAGGTCCATGACGGTGTGCTTGTGGACCCGCCACGGCACACCGGGCCGGTTGGGCGCCACGCGGGCGATGCGGCCGTCGGCGTGGTACTCGACGTCGTAGAACTTCGGCACGTACACGCCGCCGGTGGACGCCAGGCGCATGAGCAGCTCGTCGCGGCCGCCGGGGCGGCCCTCGCCCTTCCATTCGCGGATCACCTCGGAGATGGCGATGGCGATCTGCTCGCCGTCGCCGAGCACCGCGGCGTCGAGGAAGTCGGCGATCGGCTCGGGGTTGAACGCCGCGTGGCCGCCGGCCAGCACGATCGGGTCGTCCTCACCGCGCTCCACGGCCTCCAGCGGGATGCCCGCGAGGTCGAGAGCGGTCAGCATGTTGGTGTAGCCGAGCTCGGTGGAGAACGACACGCCGAGCACGTCGAACGCCCGCACCGGCCGGTGCGCGTCCACGGTGAACTGCGGCAGGCCGTGCTCGCGCATCAGGGCCTCAAGATCGGGCCACACGGCGTAGGTGCGCTCGGCCAGCGTGCCGGGCAGCTCGTTGAGGATCTCGTAGAGGATCTGGACACCCTGGTTGGGCAGGCCCACCTCGTAGGCGTCGGGGTACATCAACGCCCAGCGCACGTCGGCCTCGTCCCAGTCCCTGACGGTCGAATTGAGCTCACCCCCGACGTACTGGATGGGCTTCTGCACCCGGGGCAGCAGCGCTTCCAGGCGGGGAAACAGCGACTCGACAGACATGCGTCCAAGAGTAGTTCCTGCTCAGCACGGCTCGCACCGGCCGCCCGCCGGCGGGGCGCGTACCGGCCGCTAGAAGCGGCGTTCCCTGATGTGCACGGCCTGGAGCAGGCCGATGGCGATCATGTTGGCGAACGTCGCGGTGCCGCCGTAGGACACGAACGGCAGGGGCACGCCGGTGATCGGCATGATGCCGATGGTCATGCCGATGTTCACGTACGTCTGGAAGGCGAACCAGCACACGATGCCACCCGCCATCAGCGCCCCGAAGCGGTCCTCGCAGCTCCGGGCGATGCGCAGGCCGCGCAGCAGCACCACGCCGAGCAGCGCGACCACGGTGATCGCGCCGAGGAAGCCGAACTCCTCGCCGGCCACGGTGAAGATGAAGTCGGTGTGTTGCTCGGGCACGAACCGGCCGGTGGTCTGGCCGCCGTGGAACAACCCTTTGCCGAACACTTCGCCCGAACCGATGGCGATCAGCGACTGGGTGCTGTTGTACCCGGCGCCGCGCGGGTCGTTGGCCGGATCGACGAAAGCGGTGAACCGGGCGATCTGGTACGGCTTGAGCAGGCCGAAGAACCACACCGCGAGGCCCGCGAGCACTGTCAGCAGGGTGAGCGCGACGATCCAGCGTTTGCGCAGGCCGGCGAAGATGACCAGCGCGCCGGTGATGACGGCGAGCACCATGGTGGTGCCGAAGTCCGGCTGGAGCATGACCAGGCCCATCGGGATGGCCGCGGCGGCGATGCCGAGCAGGAGGTCCAGCGGGCGGGGCCGGTCGGAGCCCGCGGCGGGCTCGGCGAGCAGGGCGCCGAGCATCAGGATCAGCGCCGGCTTGGCCAGCTCGGACGGCTGCACCGCGAAGCCGCCGCCGAGCAGGATCCACGAGTGCGACCCGTTGATCGTCGAGCCCAGCGGGGTGATCACCGCGAACAGCCCGAGCAGCGACACGCCGTACACCGCGGGCGCGTAGACCCGCAGCGTGCGCTGGTCGGCCATCGCCGCGAGGCCGCACAGCGCCCAGCCGATCAGCAGGTTCAGGATGTGCTTCTTCACCATGCCGGTCGGGGCGCCGGCCGCCCAGGTGCGGGTGGACGACCACACCAGCAGCGTGCCGATCACCGACAGCGCGAGCACGGCGACCAGCAGCACGCCGTCCACACGCCACACCGCCGACCGGGCACCCATGGCCCGCTGGATCAGGGAGTCGCCCTGCGGGGCGAGAGCCTGGCTCACTGCGCCACCGTCCCGTCTCTCCTGATGGTGGGGAGCCGGTCCGGAGGTCTGCCGCCGGGCAGCGCCGCCTTGCCCTTCACGCCGTAGATGGCCTCCCAGATCTCCCGGGCCGCCGGGGCGGCGGCCATCGAGCCCTGGCCACCCTGCGAGACGGTGACCACGACCACGAACCGCGGGTCACCCGCCGGGGCGAACGAGGCGAACCAGGAGGTGTCCTCCTTGCCGTAGACCTCGGCCGTACCGGTCTTGCCGCCGATCTTGACGAGGTCC
The DNA here is from genome assembly GCF_039871875.1 of Sphaerisporangium sp. B11E5. Lineage (NCBI taxonomy): Bacteria > Bacillati > Actinomycetota > Actinomycetes > Streptosporangiales > Streptosporangiaceae > Sphaerisporangium > Sphaerisporangium sp. B11E5. The sequence goes on from NZ_JBDPMD010000073.1 coordinate 23,042, forward strand.
ATGGGGAAACCGCCGAACGCGCCCGCCGCGGTGCCGTCGGAGGTCACCTCGCTCAGCGCGTTCCGTATGTAGCCGCGCGTGCCCTTGTCCACCGGCAGCTTGCCCATCACCGGGGCCCTGACCTCCCGCACCTGCGTGCCGTCGGGGCTGACGATCGCCTTGGCGATGCGCGGGCCGCGCAGCTTGCCGTCCCCGACCAGCGCGGCGTACGCCACGGCGAGCTGCAGCGGGGTGACCAGCACGTCGCCCTGGCCGATGGAGAGGTTGGCCGCCTCGGCGGCGTGCCACTCGAAGCCCTCCAGGCAGTTCTCGTTCGCCAGGCGCTTGAGGTAGGCGGCGCGGCCCGGGTTCTGCTTCGCCACCTCGGGATAGCCCGTCTTGGCGCGGTGGCAGCTCAGGTCCTTGGTCGCCTTCCACTGCTCCTTCTTCCAGGCCCGGCCGGGGATCCGGCCCGGCACCTCGCCGGGCAGGTCGATGCCGGTGCGGGTGCCGAACCCGTACGCCTTGGCGGTGTTGGTCATCGGCTCCTTGGGACGGCGGACCGGTGTGTCGCCGCCGTCGCGCTTCCACATCTCGTACGCCGCCCGGTAGAAGATCGTGTCGCAGGACTTCACCAGCGCGGTGTGCAGGTTCATGGGGCCGAGCCCGATGCCGCGGAAGTTGTGGAACGCGGTGCCGGCGACGTCGTAGACGCCGGGGCAGTCGTAGGTGCCCTTCAGCGGGTAGCCGTCCCTGACCATCGCCGACACCGAGGTGATCTTGAAGGTGGAGCCGGGGGCGTACTGGCCGTGCGTGGCCCGCGAGATCAGCGGCAGGCCCGCCTTCTCCGACAGCAGATGCTGGTACTCCTTCTCGGAGATGCCGCCCGCCCAGACCGCCGGGTCGTACGTCGGCATGCTGCCGATGGCGATCACGCCGCCGGTCTTCACGTCCAGCACGACGGCGGCGGCGCCGTCGGCCTTCGGGGCGTTCTTCATCGCGCGGGCCAGCGCCTGGTCGACGGCCTTCTGCACGCCGGTGTCCATGTGGGTGATCAGGATGTCGCCGGGGACCGGGGAGGTCTGCCGCTCGATGCCGAGCACCTTGCCCATGCGGTCCACCTGGACGCGGCGCAGGCCCGGGGAGCCGCGCAGCTCCTCGTCGTACACGTACTCCAGGCCGTCGCGGCCCACGAGGTCCACGCCGGAGAAGTTGGCCTTCAGCTTGGAGCGCTTCTTCAGCTCCTCCTCGGTGACCGGCTGCAGGTATCCGAGCGTCTGGGAGGCGCCCGTGCCGAGGGGGTACTCGCGCACGGCCTGCACCTCGGCGAGCACGCCGGGGAAGTCCTCCTGGCGTTCCAGGATCTGCAGGGCCTGCCGGGTGGAGACCTTGTCGTCGATGGGGATCGGGGAGTACAGCGAGCCGGGCCAGCAGGGACGGGTCACCCGGGGGCCGCACGGGCGGATGCGCTCGCGCAGCTCCTTGACGGGGCGGCCGAGCACCGCGCCGAGGCGCTTCAGCACGGCCGCGCCGCCGTCGCGCATACGTTCCAGCTCGGCGCGGTCCACCGACACGACCAGCGCGGAACGGTTGCGCACCAGCGGGCGGCCGCTGGAGTCGAGGATCGGGCCGCGGACCGCGGGGACGATCACGTCCCGGGTGCGGGTCTCGGTGGCCGCCACGACGAACTGCGGGCCGCGCACCACCTGCACCTGCCACAGGCGCAGGGCCAGCACCACCAGCAGGGTGACGACCAGGAACTGCAGCACCACCAGCCTGGCGCGGACCCGGGTCACGCCCGCCTCCGCACCGGGTAGGCGCCGGTCGGCACGGCCCGGCGTCTCGGCCGCTCCCCCGACCGCCGCGACACCACCCAGAAACCCGCCGCCGCGATCGCCAGGTCGTACATCACCATCGACGGCCACACCCGCAGCGGCGCCGGCCAGCCCACCCGCGGGTCGCCGAGCAGCTCACCGACGCCCGCCGCCAGCAGCGGCGCCGCCAGCACCGCCACGATCACCGTCACCGCCACCGCGCCGGGCGCCCGCTCCCCCGCCCGGCCGACCGCGAAGCCCACCAGGCAGAACACCAGCGCGTACTGCCCCATCACGTGCGCCGCCGGGGGCAGCACGTCGGCGACCAGGCCGATGAGGAAACCGATGACCGCGCCGCCCGCCGCGCCCCGGCCGATCGCCAGCGCCACCACACTGAGCAGGATGAGATCAGGCCCCCCGCCCCCGGGGAACGCGACCATGTTGATCACACTGACCTGCACGACCATGACCGCCGGAACCAGCAGGACCGCCGCGACCCCCCTCATGCCCGCACCCCTCTCGCTCGCTCATTCCCGGTCGCCGTCACGACCCTCACGACCCTGGCCGCCGCGCCCCCCTGCGGCGTCCTCGCCCTCGCCGGAAGGGTCGTCCCGCTGACGAGGCGGCCCCTCCTGGGGCTGGGCCGGTGGCTCCTGGGGCTGGGCCGGCGCCTCGTCCGGGCGGGCCTGCGAGGGAGGTGCGGCGGGGGGCGGGGCCTCGGCGCGGGCGGGTTTCTTCGAGGGGGCCGGAGCCGGGGGCAGCATGGCGTCGCGGGGATCGCGGGCGGGGGCCTGGACGACGACGCCGACCACGTCCAACGCGGTGAAGTCGGCGAACGGCCGGGCGTAGGCCACGCGGGTCAGCTCGCCCGGCGTGGGCTCCACCCGCTCGATCGTGCCGATCGGCAGGCCCGGCGCGTACGGCGTGCCGCGCTCGGAGCCGAAGCTCACGATGCGGCTGCCGACGGTCAGCGACGACACCGAGTCCAGCAGACGGAACCGTACGAACCGGCCCTCGGCGGACGGGCCGAGGCCGGTGACCAGGCCGACCTTGTTGCTCTGCTCCACCCGCGCCCCCACCGACGAGGCCGGGTCGGTCAGCAGCACCACGGTCGAGCTGGACGGGCCTGTGTGCACGACGCGGCCCACCAGGCCGTCGCCGTTCAGCACGGTCATCTCCGGCCGCACGCCGTCCCGGGAACCGGCGTCGATCTCGACGGCGTCCTCAAACCCGGGCACCCCGCGCCGGGCGATCACCTGTGCCGCCACCACGCGGTACCGCCCGAGCCCGGACAACCCGAGCATGGCGGACAACTCGGCGGACCGGCGGCGGTCCAGGCCGCGCGCGGTCAGCTCGCCGCGAAGCCGGGCGTTCTCGGCCCGCAGCCGCGCGAGATGCCGTCTGGCCTCCGGCGCCGAGGTGAACGTCGTCACGAAGTCGCCGACCGGGCGCACCACCGCCGTGCCGGCCTGCTCGGCCCAGCCGAAGACCGACGTGCCGAGGGAGCGGAACGGCTCGAACAGCGAGTCGCCCCGCTGCCGGTGGTCGATCGTGATCAGGACGAGTGACACGGCCAGCAACAGGCCAAGGGTGATCCGCGCGCGGCGGGTATCCCTCATCGCGCTCTCTGCTCCCTCGGTGCGCCGGTCAATGTCTCGGTTCCGGCACCAGCACCTGCTGCAGCACCTCGAACTCCTCGACGCACTTGCCCGAGCCGAGCGCCACCGAGTCCAGGGCGTTCTCGACGAGGTGGATCGGCATGCCGGTCTCGTCGCGCAGGCGGTCGTCCATGCCCCGCAGCAGCGCGCCGCCACCGGTCAGCGCGACACCGCGGTCCATGAGGTCGCCGGAGAGCTCGGGCGGGCATTTGTCCAGGGTCGTCTTGACGGCGTCGACGATGAGTTTGAGGGGCTCCTCGGTGGCGCGGCGGATCTCGTCCGCCGAGACCACCACCGTCTTCGGCAGGCCGGTGACGAGGTCGCGGCCGCGGATCTCGGCGTGGCAGTCGTCGCCGGTGGGACACGCGGAGCCGATGGCGATCTTGATCTCCTCGGCGGTGCGCTCCCCGAGCATCAGGGAGTACTCCTTCTTGGCGAAGGACATGATGGCGTGGTCCAGCTCGTCGCCGCCCACCCGGATGGACTGGCTGGTCACGATGCCGCCCATCGAGATGATCGCCACCTCGGTGGTGCCGCCGCCGATGTCGACCACCATGTTGCCGGTGGGCTCGTGCACCGGGAGCCGGGCGCCGATCGCCGCCGCCATCGGCTCCTCGATGATGTACACCCGGCGCGCCCCGGCCTGGTAGCCGGCTTCCTTCACCGCCCGCTGCTCCACACCCGTGATGCCGCTCGGCACGGCCACGATGATGCGCGGCTTGGCGAAGTGGCGGCGTTTGTGCACGCGCTGGATGAAGTAGCGCAGCATGCGCTCGGTCACGTCGAAGTCGGCGATCACGCCGTCCTTCAGGGGACGGATCGCCACGATGTTCCCGGGCGTCCGGCCAATCATCCTCTTGGCCTCGATGCCCACCGCAACGATCTTGCCGGTGGTGGTGTTGATGGCCACCACCGACGGCTCGTTGAGCACGATGCCGCGCCCGCGCACGTAGACCAACGTGTTGGCCGTGCCCAGGTCGACGGCCATGTCACGGCCGAGGAACGCCAGCTTGCTGCCCATGGGGAAGGAAACCTTCCTTCAGGTGAGTCGCGAGAGATTACGATTCGCATTCGAATCGTAACGTGACGTACCCACTCCCGAGGGCAACGAGCCACCACCCTGTGGAAAATCTTGCCCCACCCGGGCCTCAAACCCCCCGGCACCGCCCGCGTGCCGCCGGTTCGCTACCCGCGGCCCACCAGGGGAAACGTCGCCGTTGCGGCCTCATCGCCACATATGCGCGGCGTCCGGACGATCGCGCCGCCGCGCCGGCGAGGCATGTGCCCACGGTGCCCGGCAGCACACGGCCCCGGTGCGTCGTTCAGCACACCGGGGCCGTGGGGACGTCGCTCAGAAGCGGTCCGGGAAGAAGATCTTGATCTCGCGGGCGGCGGACTCAGGGGAGTCGGAGCCGTGGACGACGTTCTCGCCGATCTCCAGGGCGTGGTCGCCGCGGATGGTGCCCGGGGCGGACTTCACCGGGTCCGTCGCCCCGGCGAGCGCACGGAACGCCTCGACCGCGCGGGGCCCCTCCAGGACCATCGCCACCAGCGGCCCGGAGGTGATGAACGACACGAGCTCCCCGAAGAACGGCTTCTCGGCGTGCTCGGCGTAGTGCGCCTTGGCGGTCTCGGCGTCCAGCGTGCGCAGATCCATCGCGACGACCTTGAGGCCCTTGCGCTCGACTCGGGCGATCACGTCCCCGACGAGCCCACGGCGGACACCGTCGGGCTTGATCAGGACAAGCGTGCGCTCGGACACGAGAATCTCCTTAAGTCAACTGATCGCCGCCCACCCAAGAGGCCCACGGCGAAAGGGGAAGCCTGCCCGCAGCCTACCGGCCCGCACCTCCTACCCCGTCCTTCCTCAGCACCCATCAGCCCGACCGACCGACCGGCGTACGAGCGGGGCAGCAACGGCCGGGCGGGCGAGCGGCAAGCACGCAGCGGACCGGCACGCAGGGCGGGCGCGCGGCGGACCGGCACGCGGCCAGCCTGGCGGCCGGCGGGCGGCAGGGGCCAGCAGACGGCTGGACGGTCCAGCACCCACCCGGCCCACCCGGCCCAGCCAGCCGGCAGGCGAGCGGGCGGCGGGCCGGCGGGGCTTCAGGGCAAGACGATCGCCTTCCTGGTGACGCCGCAGGGGGTGGAGCAGGTCGAGCTCACCGAGCCGTGGCGGGCCGTCGGCGTCCGTGAGCGCATACCCGGCTGATTGCCGGGCACGGAATCGGAAGGAGAGAGGAAAACGCAGCTCAGGCAGGCGGGAGGCGGGCAGGCTCCGCGGGCGGGAGCGGCTACCCCGGGTCCTTCTCACCGTTCCCGCCGGCGGCCGGGAACCCGATGGTGTTCCCGTCGTTGGCGGAGTGGTGATCAGCCAGGTGATCGTTGCCCGGGTGGTCATTGCCGGGGTAGTGGTTGCCGGGCTGATCGTTGGCGAGGTGGTCGTTGCCGGGGTAGTGGTTGCCGGGCTGATCGTTGGCGAGGTGGTCGTTGCCGGGGTGGTCGTTGCCGGGGTGATCGTTCCTGGGGTGATCGTTGGCGGCGTGCACGTTCGGCATGTCCGGGGTGGGATGCGGCGTGCGGGGCGCCGGGTGGAAGGTAGGGTCGCGGCGGCGCAGGACGGCGCCGAGGGACAGGATGGCCACGACGACGAACCCGGCCACCAGGGCCCAGATGTGCAGGGCGCCTACGAAGCCGTCCACCATGGCCTGTGACGTGACCTTGCCCGAGGTGCTGATGGCGTGCAGCCAGCCCACCTGGATGCCGGTGCCGAGCAGGAACCCGCTGAGCACGGCGGGGAAGCACAACGACAACCCGAACAGCCCGGCGTGCGGCCCGGCGAGCACCACGGCGGCGCTCACCGCGACCGCGGCACCGGCGGCGAGCAGCACCAGCGGCACGACAAGCGGCATCCCCGTCGCCGACGGCACCAGCAGCCGTACGCCGCACAACGCCGCCACCACCGCGACCAGCCCACCCGCCACGACCAGCGGCACCGGCCCGTCCACGGCACCGCCCCCCGCGCCCGCCGGACTGCTCCCGTCCTTCGCCCGCGAGGAAGAGGCCGCGCCGTCCTGGGGCACCGTGCCGTCGAGGCCGTCCAACGCGGCCGGGTGGTCCCCGGGCACCGGACCGGCCTCGGCGGTTCGCGCCACCACGGCCCCCTCATGCGCCGCGAGCTCGGAAAACCCCGCGGCAGGAGGGTCGTCACCGGCGTCCAGGGACCCGGGAGACGTCCGGCGGGTGACGACGAAGCGCACGGTGGCGACGGCGGCGACGAAGGAGAGAAGAGCGGCGAGGACGAAGGGCGCCCACAGACCGGAAAGCCCCGGGCCGCCGAGGCCACCGAGCTCGACGTACGTCATCTGGGCCGTCGTGGGCAGCACGACGAGGCCGACGGCGACCATGACCAGCCCGGCCATGCGCGCCGCGAAGCCCCCGGCCCGCCGTACGCAGGTCAGCGCGATCAGCGTGACGACGGCCACCGCCGCCGCGACCAGGATCAGCTCGGACGGCCAGTTGAACGTCGTGCCGACCGCCAGCACCGCGATGCCCGCCGCCGGCCCGGCCGCGAGCGCGAGTTGCCCCCGCTCGGCCACCGGCCCCCGGGTCAGCACCCCTGGCCCTGCGTCCCGCAGACGGGACACCGCCAGATGGACGGCGGCGAGGGCGAGAGCCACACCGGTCAGCAGCGGGTAGGGCTGGAGCGTCACGCGCCAGGACGTCACGTCGTCCAGCGGCCACAACGCCAGCGCCTGCGCCGCGAGCAGGCTCGTGCACAACGCGGCGGCCCACAGCGGCACCAGCACGCGCCGGGCGGGCCCCGGCCGTTCCCAGGTCGCCGCGAACGTCGCCGGCACGAGCACCCCCGCGCCCGCCCCGTGCAGGACGCGCAGCGCCCCCACCTCGAACGTGGAACCGGCGAAGCCGCCGGCGAGATCGGCCACGGCCAGCAGCGCGAGACCGGCCAGCATGAGCGGCGCGGGACGGAAGCGGCGCAGCGCCGCCCCCGCCAGTGGCACGACGCACAACATGACGGGAAGGGCCAGACCGTGCGCCCGCAGGATGCCGACCCCGGCGATGCCCGGGGGAAGCAAGGCGGACACCACGGAGATGGTGTTGGGGATGGCGACGATCGCCAGGGGGAGCCCGATGACGGTAAGCAGACCGACGACCACGTCGGCCGCGAACGGCAGGCGATTGACCCTGGCGAACCCGGCGAGCCTCGCCGCCGGCACTGGTGGAGCGGGGGGAACGGCCATACCAGCCGACTTTAGCGCTAAGTCACGCCCTCGACACGCCGTGCGACGAATATCGCGGTAATCCACAACGCCGCGAAGATCACACCAAGGAAGAACATGATCGGCACCAGGAAGCCGGTGGCGATCGCGAGCACCTGCACCACGCTGCCCGCGATGTACGCGAACGGCCGCTTGAGCAGCCCCGCGATCACCACGCACACCACCGCGAGCCCGATGCCCACCGTGACGGCCGTTGCCGGCTCGACCTTGTTCACCATGATGGCGACCGGCGTCACCAGCGCGAGCACGATCGCCTCCATGCCCAGCACGCTCGCGCACAACCGGCGCATCCCCGGCGTCACGGTGATGCTCATCGGCACTCCTCCCGGCCCGGCCTTCACTCGGACTCCGCGCGCAACAGGGTGCGGGCGTCCCCAGCGGTCACGACGGAACCGGTGATCAGCACACCCGAGCCGCTGAACTCGCCCGCGTCCTCGGCCAGGCCGATCGCCGTGTCGATCGCGTCGTCGAGGCGAGCGGCGACGTGGACGCGCTCGGCGCCGAAGATGTCCTCGGCGAGGGACCTCAGCTCGTCCACCTCCATCGAGCGGGGCGAGGAGTTCCGGGTCACGACGATCTCCGCCATGACCGGTTCCAGCAGCTCCAGCACACCCGCGACGTCCTTGTCCGCCATGACGGCGACGACCCCGATGAGCCGTTCGAAGCCGAACGACTCCTCCAGCGCCTCGACGATCGACTCCACCGCCCCCGGGTTGTGCGCCGCGTCCACCAGCACCGTCGGCCCGCGCCGCACCACCTCCAGGCGCCCCGGCGAGGAGACCTGCGCGAACGCGTTCCGCACCAGATCGCCGTCCAGCGGGTCGTCCCCCGCCGTGAGCGTCTCGACCGCCGCGAGAGCGCACGCCGCGTTCCCCGCCTGATGCTGCCCGTACAGCGGCAGGAACACCTCGTCGTACACCCCCTTGAGCCCCTGCAACCGCACCATCTGCCCGCCCATGGCGAGCTCACGCTGCACGACCCCGAACTCCAGCCCCTCCCGCGCCACGGTCGCCCCGATCTCCGCGGCCCGCCTGAGCAGGATCTCCGCCACCCCCAACGGCTGCTGCGCCAGCACCGCCGTGGCCCCCGGCTTGATGATCCCCGCCTTCTCCCGCGCGATCGCCTCGATGTCCGGCCCGAGGTAAGCCATGTGATCAAGCGAGATCGGCGTCACCACCGCGACCGTCCCGTCCGCCACGTTGGTGGAGTCCCACGTCCCCCCCATCCCCACCTCGACCACCGCGACATCCACCGGCGCGTCCGCGAACGCCGCGTACGCCATGGCCGTCAACGTCTCGAAGAACGACAACCGCCCATGCTGCTGGTCCACCAGCTCCAAGTAGGGCAGCACATCCTCATAGACCTGAACGAACCGCTCCTCATCGAGCGGCTCCCCGTCCACGGTGATCCTCTCCCGCATGGAACTCAGATGAGGACTGGTGAACCGCCCCACCCGCAGATTCCGCTCCCGCAAAAGAGTGTCGACCATCCGCGCCGTACTGGACTTCCCATTCGTCCCCGTGATGTGCACCACGGGATACGCCCGCTGCGGCTGCCCCAACAAATCCATCAATTTGTTGATCCGGTCCAGAGTCGGATCGATATCCCACTCCACACCCCGCCGCAAGATCGCCTTCTCAACCCCCAAGTACTCCACCCCCGAAGCCTACTGACCTCCGCCCACCCCTCCCTCCCCGCCACCCCACACCACCTGCCTCCCGACGGCCACCACCAGGGCCCGAAGTCGGGGTTGCAAGGACTCGCGCATCGCCCGGCGCGGGATCGAGTCCGGGCAGCGCCTGGGACGCCACCACTGGGTGGTCGAGAGGACCGTCTCCTGGCCGGCCGGCTGCCGACGCTCACACCGCCGCTGGGAACGGCGAGCCGACCACTTCGCATCCTTCGTCGCCATCGCCGGAGCCCTCATCTGCTATCGCCGACCCACCAGATGAGTCGTCGTCTTGATGCGGATTCCCCGATGCCCCGCTGCGGGAGCGTGCCTCCCATGGCGACACAAGCACCTGCCGAGGCAGTCCTTCGTCGCACTGGCACTTGGCATGCCACTGCTCGGAACAGCCAGGTGTCAGTCGAAGACGATGACTTGACGGCCGACCACGTCACCTCGAGCCAATGCGTCGAGCCTATCGTTGATGTCCTCGAGCTTGACCGGCGTGACGGTGTGTTTTATCCGACCTTCGCCGGCGAGGGCAAGGACCTCGGTGAGGTCGTTGTGGTTGCCCCAGAAGGAACCGGAGAAGGACCTCTCGCCGGACACGAACGGGAACAGCGGCAATTCGACACGCTGGCCCATCAGGCCCACCGATACCAGAGCTCCTTCGTAGGCCAGGAGAGAAGCGTTGAGCGCTAGTGACTCTGAAGCTCCGGAGCAGTCCAGGACGGCGTCGGCCTCTCCACGACCGGTCAGCTCCGCGAGCTCGGCCCGCACCTGATCGGTCGTCTTGCCGCGGGTGTTCATGGTGTGGTCGGTGCCGTTCCGCCGAGCCACGGCGAGTTTGTCGTCGCTGCGCGCGAACGCCACCACGGTGGCGCCGCTGCCGAGCAGTGCCGCATATTGCACGCCGTAGCTTCCGAGTCCACCGATCCCGCTGACGATGACCGTGCGTCCCGGCCCCAGCCGTTCGGTGGCGCGGAGCTTCTTCATTCCGCGATAAGGGGTCAGCCCGGCATCCACCAAGGGTGCCAGGTACTCAGGCTTGAGATCCACGTCCGGATCGATGCGGACGAGGTGGCGGCTGGGGGCCGTGACGTACTCGGCGAAGCCTCCGGGCGGCCCGAAGCCGATCCACCCCCCGCTTCCTGTACACAGTTGCTCGTTCCCCTCATGGCACTGCCGGCAGGTACCGTCGCCCCAGGCAGGGTCCACGACCACCAGATCGCCTTCCGACAACCCGGCAGAAGCAGGAACGTCGGCGCCCACCTGAGCGACGTGGCCCGCGATTTCATGGCCGGGAATATAAGGGAATACGAGCTCCGTGGGAAAGTATCCGTCAAGGAGCTGGTAGTCGCTGCGGCACATCCCTGTGGCCCGGACCCGAACGAGAACCTCGCCCGGACCCGGCTCAGGGACCGGAACCTCTTCGATCAGCAGCGGCCGTTTGTAGCCGTGCATTCGCGCTGCGAGCATATTCATGGAACCTCCTCGGCATGCTGCCGCAGGACACCGGCCGCTTCGATGCGCTGGAGTTCCAGTTGCTGCTGAACGGGTCTGATCGCGACGGGTCCACAACGGGTATCTGAAGGTTCAAGCCGCAGTGTGGCAGTACATGACGAATCAATCGACGATACAAGGCCAATCCTCACTGTATTCGGTTCCGCTGGTGGGTAGCGGAGATCTTCGGCCACAGTGGAGGAAAGGCCGGTGGTGGACCGTCTGGGTGGTTTCCCTTTTCTGTTCAGTTTCCGTCAAGTGCGTTCGCCGCACGTTTCGGACACCAGGTAGCGACTCATCGGGGATCGGTCGCTAGATCGTTCATCGATGTGCACAGCGGACAGCAGCCAAGAGACAGCCGGATGCCGACGGAAGTCCGCCAGGCCCCGATCACCGGCTTCGCTGTACCACGTCCCGCCGCGTCGGCACCGTAAAAGTGGCAGTGGCTGGGGCGGCCATGCCGGCCGCCGTAGAGGGCGCCGGGGTTCGCCGCACCACGTCCTGCCGCGTCGGCGCCCTGGAGAGAGGGAGTAGAGGGGTAGGAGGCGGCCGTTCCCGCCGCCGTAGGGCAGCGCCGGGTTCGTCGTTCTACGTTCCGCCGCGTTGATGTCGGTGAGAAGCCCGTGGAGTGGGAGGCGGACCTTTGCGGGCGGCAGCGCCCTGTGTGTGGGAGGGGCGTTCTGTAGAAGGAGGCGTGTTCGGCGGGCGGGAGCCCGCTGGGCGTGGTGGTGGGTGTCGTGCCGGCGGTGGGGGTGGGGGTTTGGGTGGGCTGGTGCTGATGGAGTGGGGAAACTCAAGCGGGCGGGCCATGACCACAGCAACCGAAGTCGGGGTTGGAGGGGGTTGATCGGTTCGAGGCGCCTGGGTGGTGGGTACGCCGGTGGGCCA
>NZ_JBDPMD010000074.1:0-33635 GCF_039871875.1 Sphaerisporangium sp. B11E5
GACCACCGGCCAGAGCCGGCACACGCCCCCACAGGCACCACCACCCACCTGCCCGAGCCCGCACACCGATCCGCGGACTCCCGCGACCACCGGCCAGAGCCGGCACACGCCCCCACAGGCACCACCACCCACCTGCCCGAGCCCGCACACCGATCCGCGGACTCCCGCGACCACCGGCCAGAGCCGGCACACGCCCCCACAGGCACCACCAGCCACCTGCCCGAGCCCGCACACCGATCCGCGGACTCCCGCGACCACCGGGCAGAGCCGGCACAAGCGCCTACGGGCCCCACCAGCCACCTGCCCGAGTCGGCACACCCGTCCGCGGACTCTCGCGACCACCGGCCAGAGCCGGCACACGCACGCACCGGGACTCCCGCTCACACGCCCGAGCCGGCACACCTGCCTGAGGACTCCCCCGCCCGCCGGCCGGCATCAGCGCACGCCCCCGCGGGCCCTGTCACCCACATGCCGGAACCGGCGGACGTGTCTGGGGACAATCCCGACGCCCCGGCGGAGTCCACTCACCGGTCCCCGGCGTCCCCTGCCGCCTCGGCGGCCCCGGCCCACTCCCCCGGGACCGCGGCCCCCGCCAAGGAGCCGGCGTACACTCCGGCCGCCGCCACCACAGAGCCCCAGCCGACCGTGGCCCCGCAGCCCGCACCCTCGCAGCCCGCCGCGGCCCACACGGAGCCCGCTCCCACCTCGGCCCGCCCGGCGTCCCCAGCGGCTCAGCACTCAGGACAACCCGCCGCGTCCCCGGCCGCAGAGACGGCCCCCCAGGGCACCGCCGCCGGCACGTCCCCCCAGGCCGCCACCGGCGCGGCCTCTCATACCACCGTCGATGCGACAGCTCAGGCCACCACCCACGGTGCGGCATCTCAGGCCACCACCCACGGTGCGGCATCTCAGGCCACCACCGCCGGTACGGCGCCCCAGGCCACCGAACCGGGCACCACGCCCCGGGCCGCCGAGCCTGTCACCGCCGTGCCGCCCGCCACAGGCGCACCCGCCCCGGCCGCAGCGGCATTCACCTCCCCCGCCACCGCGGCGACCGCAGACCTCAGCCGCACGGCCTCCTCAGACCCCGCCCACGCCACCCACCCGCAGCCGCCCTCCCTTGAGACCGCCCCCACGGCGGCTCCCACCACCACCGCGGCCTCCTCACCCGCCGTGCCGCCGGCAACCGCCGCCACGGCCGCGTCCGCCACCCCCGCTACAGCCCACCCGGCCACCGCCGCCGCCACGCCGCCGGCCGCCACCCCTGCTACAGCGCACCCGGCCACCGCCGCCGCGCCGCCGGCCGCCACAGCACCGCCGGCAACCGCCGCCACGGCGGCGTCAACCCGCCCCGCTACAGCCCCCTCGGCCACACCCACCCCCGCGGCCGCACCCCGGACCGCTGCACCTCAGGCCGCCGCTGCACCTCAGGCCGCCGCTGAGGCGGGAGACGCATCCGCGACGTCGGCCACATCAGCCACGGGCACACCGGCACCCGCCGCTTCCGCGCAAGCCACACCATCCCCAAACGCCACAGGGGCCACGGAGGTACCGGCGGTGCCGGCGGCCTCAGCCGCCGCGCCGAAGGGCCGGGCTGGAGCCGCCAAGCCGGACACGGCCGGGGTGCCCACACCGCCGGCCGGGCGCTCGCGTCAGCGGCACGGCGCTCCGGGGTCCCGCCAGCCGCTGCCGCCCTCGGTCCGGAGGGCGCCCGCTCAGACCAATCCGCCCGTCCCGGCCGCACCCGCCGCCGCGGCGGCGGTCCCGGCGGCCCCGGGCGGCTCCACGCCGTCGGCCGCCGCCAACGGCGCCCCCGCCGCAGCGGTCAACGGAACCGACCCCGCGGACGGCGGCATCGCCGTCCCGGCGGCTCGCCTGAGCGGTGAAGCCGCCGAGAAGGTCGCGACCGTCGAACCCGACAAGTCCGAGAAGGGCGACAAGGACCCCAAGGCCACCGAGCCCACCGTCCCGCCCCAGGCCCCGAAGCCCGCCCGCCCCGCTCGCAAGGGCTCCCGAGGCCGCCGCGCCTCCGTCCCCACCTGGGACGAGATCATGTTCGGCGCCCGCCGCCAGGAATAACCCCCGCCTCCCCCCACCGCCCGGGCGTGCCCGCCTCCGGCGGTGGCCGGCCGCGTGGCTTCACCCCGATCGTCCCCGCCCCGCCGGCGCTCGCCGGAGTGTGAGCCGTCGTGGCGGGCGGATCGGGTGTTACGGAGTGTCGGACAGCGGCGGCGCGGGAGGGGGCGGGGTGGTGAGGAACGGGGCCAGCCAGTCGGGGGTGACGGTGGCGGCGAAGTGGACGCCCTGGGAGTCTCCGGCGTCGATGGCCGAGTAGCCGCCGGTGCCTGCGCCCACGCCGGCGATCACGGTGAGGACGTTCGCCTTGCGCTGGAACCAGGTCTGGCGGATGGTCCACCCGACGACGGCGCGGCGTTCGATCACGGCCTGGGAGCGCGGGAGGGAACCGGAGCGGACGGAGAGGCGGGTGCCGTCGTAGGCGTGGCCCAGGGAACGGTACCGGTCCAGGCCCAGGGGGATGCCGAGGGCGGCCAGGATCAGGGCGGCGATGCCCAGCCAGGTCCAGCCGAGGACGAAGGCCGCCAGGGCGAGGGCCAGGGCGGGGGCCACGGCGCGGAACAGGCGGCGACGGCGGGCCTGGGGCGGGTGCGGGGTGAGTCCGGTGGTGAACGGGGCCACGGCCTGGGCCGCGATCTTGAGGACGAAGTCCTTGGGGCCGGTGGGGAGAAGCTGGCCGCGGGTGCGGGAGTCGCCGAGGCCGGTGACGACGGCCCACAGACGGCCGACGTTCGCGGCGCGTTCCAGCAGCCCTTCGGCGAACTCGTACCCGCGGATCCTGGCGTGCTCCAGGGACACGCTGCGGCGGTTGATCAGCCCCCGCTCGGCGATGAGTGAGGCGTCACGGCGGAGCAGCGTGAAGTTCCAGTTGAACACCCCGTACATGACGCAGGCCCCGAGCGGGCTGACCACCACCAGCGCCACGGCGATCAGCACCAGCAGGACGGGCCGGTGCCACAGCCACTCGGCGAAGTTCCACGCCGCCCGTTCGCTGATCCCGAAGTTCTCGCCCCACTGGAAGACCAGGCCGATGGCACCACCGAGAAGGGCGAACGGGGCGAACAGGTACGTCGCCGACAGCGGGCCGTACCTGAACCACTTCTTCGGCACCCGTACGTACACATGGTCCGGCTGGACGGCGGGCTCCCCGGTGGGGGCCGGTGCCGTCATGTCCGCTTCGCGTCCCGCGACCTCCGCACCCGGGGCCCGCCGGACGGCGCGGCTGCGGCGGAGCAGGACCGCACGCAGGTGCTCCGCCTCGGCGACCGAGACGCCGTTCAGCTCGCCTTCCTGCTTGTCGCCGCCGCTTGCCCCGGTGTCCACCTTGACCACGGCGAGCCCGAGGAGCCGGTGCAGCGGCGGCGTGGAGACGTCCACCCCCCGGATGCGGTCCAGCGGAATGCTCCGCACCGATCGGCTGATCAGCGAGCGGGAGATCTGCAGCCGGTCGGCGGTGACCTGGTAGGTGGTCGTCGCCCAGCGCAGCGCCGCGAACCCGATGGACCCGACCACCGCCACCAGCGCCCACAGGAACGACGCCTGGGAGAACCCTCCGACGAAGAGCACACCGGCGAGGGGAACCAGCAGGGACGGCGCCATGCGAACCGGGTCGATCAGAAGGATCAACGGGCTCAGTCGCGACGGCCGTACCTCGACACCACCCCACCCCTGCGGAGGCGGCCCCTGCCACCCGTCAGACGCCCCCCGCGATCCCGCGGGCCCGCTGTGCGGCCCTCCGGGCGCGCCTGCCGGTGCACCGGGTGCAGCCGGCGGCCACGCCGGCTCACGTAGACCCTGGCCTCCCCCCGGCGTCCATCCCCCCGCCCCCGGGTCGTACCCGGACACCCCGCCACCCGGCGGTGGCGCGGCGCCGTACGGCGTCCCGCCGCTCCTCTGCTCACCCGGGGCCGGCTCGCCGCCGTGTCCGTCCGGCGCAGGAGGGGCGTGGTGGTGGGAGGTGCCGCCGTTGGGGGCGGGTGGGGAGTCCGGGGTGGTGGGGGTCGTCGGCTGGTCGGAGGCGGGGTGGGGCGGCAGGGTGCCGCCAGGAGGTGGGGACGGGCGGTCGGGGGGTTCGGTGGTCACGTCGCGTCGTCCCTCAGCTCGTGGGCACGGTGGGCGAGGTCCTCGGCGAGACGGGACGCGACCTGCACGTCCAGCCCCTGGATGGAGGAGGACCCCGCGTAGGACGCGGTGCGGATCTCCAGGGTCGCCAGCCCGAGCATCCGCTCGAACCACCCCTGCTGCTTGTCCACGGTCTGGATACGGCTCACCGGGACGAACACCCACTCACGGCTCACCCACCCCGACCGGGCGTACACCACGTCCCCCGACAGCTCCCACCGATGAACGGCGTACCGCCACAACGGCTCGCTGATCAGGAAGGGCAAGGTCAGGACACCGACCACCACAGGCAGCCACCAGGCGTTGTCGGCGGCCCAGCGCGGTACCCAGGCCCAGTCCGTCCCCGAGAAGATGGACGCGATCAGGACCGAGGCCCCCACAAGGAACAGGAACCCGATCAGAGCCTGCAGCAACCAGAGCGTGATGGCGCGGCGGGACACCCGATTGGCGGGGTCACGCAGGGGAGCTGTCACTCCACCAGCCTAGCTAGATCGCCCCAGCCCGTGGCGCCCGGTCCGCCCGCCGCGACCCCACCCACCACAACGACGCGGGTGGCCAGAGCGCGAGCGTGGCGCTTTCCGGGTGGGACGGAGAGCTTCGGGCGGGACCCGAAATTGTCGGTGGAGTTGGGCAGACTTGAGATCAGTCACCCCGGGCCGCGAGCCGGGCGGGACAACCCGACAGTTAACTGAGGAGTTGAGACGATGCGATACGCGGTCCAGGCGGAAGGTCTGGTCAAACGCTACGGCGAGACGCGAGCGCTCGACGGGATCGATCTGGAGGTCCCGGAGGGCAGGTTGCTCGGGGTGCTCGGGCCGAACGGCGCCGGGAAGACCACCGCGGTGCGCATCTTGGCCACGTTGCTCAGACCGGACGGCGGCCGGGCCACGGTGGGGGGGTTCGATGTGGTCAGGGAGGCCCACAGGGTGCGGTCCCTGATCGGCTTGACGGGGCAGTACGCCGCGGTCGACGAGGCGCTGACCGGTGTGGAGAACCTTGTCATGATCGGCCGCCTGCTGGAGCTGACCCGGGCGGACGCGCGGCGCCGGGCGGCCGAGTTGCTGGAGCGGTTCGACCTCGCGGACGCCGGCGGCCGGGCCGCCAAGACCTACTCGGGCGGCATGCGCCGCAGGCTCGACCTCGCGGCGAGCCTGGTGGGGCGGCCCCAGGTGTTGTTCCTGGACGAGCCGACCACGGGCCTCGACCCGCGCAGCCGCACGGAGCTGTGGGGGGTCGTGCGGGGCCTGATGGCGGACGGCGTCACGGTGCTGCTCACCACCCAGTACCTCCAGGAGGCCGACGAGCTGGCCGACGACATCGTGGTGTTCGACCACGGCCGGGTCATCGCGTCCGGCACCTCCGACGAGCTGAAGGCCACCACCGGGGCCCAGGTGCTCCAGGTCCGCCCGATGGCCGAGGGTCATCTGGGCCTGGTGCACGACGTGATCACCGAGATCCTCGGCGACCGTCCCGAGCTGGCCGGCGGCCAGGCCACCGTCAACATCAAGGACCCCACACTGGTCCCCCGCATCGTCCGCCGCCTGGACGACCTCGGTGTGGTGGCCGCCGAGCTCAGCCTCCGCAAGTCCAGTCTGGACGAGGTGTTCCTGGCCCTCACCGGCCACCGCGCCGAGGAGCCCGCCGACGAGAGCCGGTCCACCGAGAAGCAGGAGGTCCCGGCGTGACCACGCTCACCGGCACCACCGCGGTGCAGACGTTGCACAACCGGGTCGGGCCCGCCGCGGGGGTGCGGCACACCCTGACGCTGGCGTGGCGGAGTCTCGTCCAGATCAAGCACAACCCCATGGAGCTGCTCGATCTGTCGGTGCAGCCGATCATGTTCCTGTTGTTGTTCACCTATGTCTTCGGTGGGGCCATCGCGGGGTCGACGTCCGACTACCTGCAGTTCTCGCTGCCGGGGCTGGTGGTGCAGAACATGTTGTTCGCCACGCTGACCACGGCGATCGGGCTGAGCACCGACATCAACAAGGGGGTGTTCGACCGGCTGCGGAGCCTGCCCATCGCGCGGTCGGCGCCGCTGGCGGGCCGGATCGTGGCGGACACGCTGAAGCAGGTGTGGGCGTTCGCGTTGTTCCTCGGGCTGGGCACGGTGCTCGGGTTCAGGGTGCACACCGGGCCTTTCGGGGTGCTGGGGGCGCTGGCGCTGCTGCTGGGGTTCGCGCTGGCCATGTCGTGGTTGTCGGTGCTGATCGGGCTGGTCGCGGCCGATCCGGAGAAGGTGCAGATCATGGCGTTCTCGATCATGATGCCGATCACCTTCACGTCCAACGCCTTCGTGCCGACGAAGACGCTGCCCGAGTGGCTGCAGCGCTGGGTCGAGGTCAACCCGGTCACCCACCTGGCCGACGGGGTGCGCGGCCTGCTCACGGGCGGCCCGGTGGCCAATCATGTGCTCGTCTCGGCGATCTGGGGTGTCGCCATCGTGCTGATCTTCGTCCCCCTGTCGCTGCGCGCCTTCCGTGCCCGCGGCTGACCCGGGCCTCCCGGCCGGCGTCCGTGCGGCGAGTTGCTCCGAAGATGTAACCCGCCGGTAACACGGTCCCCCACGAGGGGCGGGGACCGGTGCCGAGCGGCCCGGCGGGGAGACGCGAAAGCTAGCGAACGGGTGGCCCGCCGGGCAGGCGGGCCACCCGTTCCCTTATCGGACCAAGAACGGTCACAACCACCACACCCGTCCTGAGCTGCGGCGATGAACGCGGCGGGCGGGACGGCGCCCGAACGACGAGTGTGCACGCCTCCCTCCCTGGGACGCGGACCTGCGGACCCCGGGGCCGGGCCGGGACCACCCGGGACATGCCGTGATCGCCCGGAATTCGTTCCCCGCCGGACAGCTCATTCAGCCAACGGGGTCAGGGCACCCGCCAGATCCGCGTAGCATCAGCGGGCATGGGGCAGCGGAGAAAGTCCGGGCTCGCTGGACGGGCGGGACGCGAGGGACGCGCCGCCGCGAACACCGCGGCGGCCCTGCTCGCCATACCCACCTCCCCCCCACTCCCCGGACGGACGCGACACGAGGAACGCGTCACCCCGGCGGCCGAGCCCGCCGTTCCCCCCGTCCCGCCGTTCACCGGACCCACGGCACACAAGGAACACGCGCCCTCGGCGGCCCGATCCGCCGTCCCCACCACGATGCCGTTCACCGCACGGACGGCACACGAGGAACACGCGATCCCGGCGGCCGGATCCGCCGCCCACACCGCCCCGCCGTTCACCGGACGGACGGCACACAAGGAACACGCGACCCCGGCGGCCGGATCCGCCGCCCCCACCGCCCCGCCGTTCACCGGGCGGACGGCACGCGAGTCCGCGGTACCCTCCACCTGTACGTTCACCCGGCGTGGGGGACGCAGGCGGCGCGCTTCTGTGATGGCGGGGCTTGTCGTGGTCGCCGGGCTGGCGGCTGGGTGCGGGATCGTGGGGGGTGGGTCGCCCACCGATCGGCCGCTGGACACTCTTAGTGTGTCGAGTCCCCGTTTCAGGGACGAGGCGCCGTTGCCGACCGACTATTCGTGTTCGGGGCAGGAGGGCAACCCGCCGCTGCGGTGGTCGGGGGTGCCTCAGAAACAGGCCAAGTCGATCGCCCTGGTGGTCGACGCCAACAGCCCGCAGGGAGCGGCCGAGGTGCACTGGGTGTTGTTCAACATCGATCCGCGCACCACCGAGCTGGCGCAGGACAGCGTGCCGCGGGGGGCGCTCCAAGGATTGACCTCCGCGGGAAAGGTTGGCTACTCGCCCCCATGCCGCCGCGACGACACATATCGTTTCAGTGTCTACGCGCTCGACTCCATGCTCGATCTGAAAGAAGGCGCCCCGCTCCGCGACACGATGGAGCACATCGCCTCCCGCACCATCGCCCGAGGACGCATCTCGGCGGCTCACATCGAGTGAGTCGCCGCGTACGGCAGGTAGTGATGGATACCAAATCTTCTCGTAGGGTGTGACAACGGTCATAGTGGTCGGACAGAATCAGATGCAATCTCGGAGCGCAGGTGATCAGGGGGGGAGGGTCGCGTCGATGGCCGCGCGACCTCACCAGCGCCACTGGCAGGCCATGGCCATGAGGGTGGTGCAATGATCGCGGTCATTTTCGGCCTCGTCGCCGTCGTGCTGCTCGTGTTGATGGTCGTGGCGATCGGCATGCGGTCGATGAACCGCCGGGAAAGCAACCTTCCTCCCGAGCGGCTGAAGAAGATGGCCGAGCAGGCCGAGGACCCCAACGCCAAACGCCCCGGCCGTCCCGCCGAGGAGACCTTCTTCGAGAGCTTCCCTGAAGGGTTCGACGCCTTCCAGGAACCCGAGCGCGCCACCGCCCGGCTGCGTCCGGGCAACGGCAAGCCCGCGTCCCGTCCCGCCGCCGGCCGTCCGGGCGGGCGCTCCGCGCCACGCGGCAAGGCATCCCATTCCGCCCGCGGGCGCCGCGGCGTGGACGAGTGGGGCGACGCCGACGACTACGACGACGACTACTGGACCCGGGTCCGCGCCGACGACGGCGCCTTCGGCGGCACCATCGCGGCCCGCATGGGCACCAGCCGCCCCGACCTCCCCACCGGCTCGGCGGACGCCCGGCCCCCCGCCGCGAAGCCGGCCCCCAAGGAGAAGAAGGAGCCGGTGGACGCCGAGGCGACCACCGTCCAGGCCCCTCTGCCGACCCGCCCCGCGTCGCGCGGCGACCAGTCCTCCCGTCCGGGCCGCGCCGAGCCCGCGCCGTCCCGCGCCGGCCTCACCGACCAGCCGCCCGCCGCGTCCCGCCCGTCGCCGGGCCTCGCCGACCTGGTGGAACGCCCCGCGGCCGCCGCTTCCGAGCGCACCGTGACGTTCCCCGCCCCGGTGGCGCAGACCCCCGCGGCCTCCGACGTGCTCGGCGCGCTCGGCACCCCGCAGCCCGCGGCGCAGCCCACGGGCCGCACCCGCCGCCCGTCCCGTCCCGATCCCGCCGACCCGCTCGGCCTGTCCGACGGCCGCGCCAAGCCGCGGCGGCGCGGCGAGGGCGACTCCGGGCGCGGCGCGTCCCGCTCCGGCGAGTCCCGGCGGTCCGACGGCCGCCGCGCCCCGGGGGGCACCACGCCGCCCCGCGGTGTCACCGCGGCTCGCGCCGCCGACGCCGGGCACCCCGGCCGCACCGCCCCGGCACGCGGCCAGGCGGACCCGCCGGCCGCCGGCACCCAGCCCGAGGACCCGCTGTCCAGCGGCTCCTTCCCGACCGGCGCGGTGCATCGCGGCCCGTCGCCGAAAAATCCGCTGGCCACCGGCCCGGTGGGCGGCGACCCGCTGGACGTCACCCGCGTCACCGGCCCGTTCGAGTCCCGCCCCGCCGCGAACGCGTACGAACGGGTCACCGGCCCGTTCGCCGCGTCCGGGCAGACCGGCTCGTACGGCCGGGACCCGTTGAGCGGCCCCGCCCCGGTGTCCGCCGACCCGGTCACCGGCCGCACCGGCGACCTCCCGTCCCGGCAGTCGTGGCCCGCCCAGCCCGCCTACCCGGCGACCGGTCTCTACGACATCCTGGACGGCCCCGAGCCCGCGGCCTCCGGCTCCAACGAGACCTGGCGGGCCGCCGACTACCAGATGCCCTCCCCCGAGGGCGGCTCGTACCCGGCGCGCGAGACCTACCCCGGCGAGACCTCCTACCCGGCGTCCGCCTCGTCCTACGAGGTGCGGCCCGGCTGGGCGACCATCGACGACGGCGACGCCACGATCAGCGCGCCCACCCCCTCGCTCGGCCAGCCGTCGTCGGCTCCCCCGCGCCGGGGGCCCGCCTACGAGGAGCCGCGCCCCGACCAGGGGTACGGCCAGCAGGCCGGCGACACCGCCCCGGGCACCTCGTCCGGGTCCTGGCCGCGTCCGCCGCAGAACACCGGCGGGAGCTGGCCGTCGTACTCCGAGCTCTACGGCAACGGCGGCCCCGCCGCGGAGGAGCCGTCCCGGGCCACCCGGTCCCGCGGGGGGCACCACCGTGTGGGTGACCCTGAATATCCCGACTATTACCGCTGATCCCTAGTCGCTCCCCCGGCTTCGGCAAAACGCGTCGGCCAAAGCCTTAATCAAACGGCCGCCGCATCGTATGGTCGGCTCATGAAGGCCGATACGTACCGTAGCCGGGCGAGCACACACCGTCTCCTGGCCGTGATCCGGCACGATCTCCCGGCCTCGCTCGTCGTGTTCCTGGTCGCCGTCCCCCTGTCGCTCGGCATCGCCGTGACGTCGGGGGCGCCGCTGATCGCCGGCCTGATCGCCGCGGTGGTCGGCGGGCTGGTCGCGGGGCCGCTCGGCGGCTCGGTGGTGCAGGTCAGCGGCCCGGCGGCCGGTCTGGCCCTGGTGGTCACCGAGCTGGTCCGCACGTACGGGTGGCGCGCCACCTGCATGATCACCCTGATGGCCGGGGCGCTGCAACTGGTGCTCGGCGCCCTGAAGGTCGCGCGGACCGCCCTCGCGGTCTCCCCCGCCGTCGTGCACGGCATGCTGGCGGGCGTCGGCGTCGTCATCGCCCTGGCGCAGTTGCACGTCGTGCTCGGCGGGAAGCCGCAGCGCTCCGCCGTCGAGAACCTCCTGGAGCTGCCCAACCAGCTCGTGAACAACCACAGCCACGCCGTCGCGGTCGGCGTGCTGACCATCGCCCTGCTGGTGGTGTGGCCGCGCCTGCCCCGGGTGAACGCCGTCCCCGCGCCGCTCGCCGCCCTGGCCATCGCGTCCCTCACCGCGGGGGTGCTCGGGTGGGACGTCGCCCGCGCCGACCTCACCCAGGGTTTCGCCGAGTGGGTCACCCCCGCGGTCCCGGAGGGCGACTGGCACGGCATCGCGGGCGCCGTGCTGCTGGTGGCCCTGCTCGCGGGCGTGGAGTCGCTGCTGTGCTCGGTCGCGGCCGACCGCATGCACGGCGGCCCGCGCGCCGACCTGGACCGTGAGCTCACCGGGCAGGGAGTGGCCAACATCGTGTCCGGCGGCCTCGGCGGGCTGCCGGTGGCCGGGGTGATCGTCCGCACCACGGCCAACGTGCGGGCGGGTGCCCGCACCCGGTGGTCCACCACTCTGCACGGCCTGTGGGTGCTGCTGTTCGCGGTCGGCCTGAGCTGGACGGTCACGCTGATCCCGCTGGAGGCGCTGGCCGCGCTGCTGGTGTTCATCGGGGCCCGCATGGTCAACCTCGGCACCATGCGGGGCCTGCACGGGCACGGCGAGCTGCCGGTGTACGTGCTCACCATGGGCGCGGTCGTGCTGATCGGCCTGGCCGAGGGTGTGCTGATCGGCCTCGGCCTGGCCGCGCTGCTCGCGTTGCGCCGCCTGACCCGGGTGTCGGTGCAGGTGCGGCTGGAGCCGGACGACCGGTGGCACGTCGTGGTGACCGGGTCGCTCACCTTCGTGGGGGTGCCGCTGCTCACCGACAACCTACGGGCCCTCCCGCCGGGCGCGGCGGTGGACCTCGACCTCAACGTCGACTTCATGGACAACGCGGCGTTCGAGGCGCTGCACGGCTGGCAGTTGGAGCACGAACGCACCGGCGGCTCCGTCAGCATCGACGAGATGCACGACGAGTGGTACACCTCGGCGGCCCAGGGCACCCGCGCCTCGGCGGCCAAGACCCCGCCACGGGCGCCGGAGCGGTGGTGGCTGCCCCGGGCGTACCGGCGGCGCGGGCCGCTGGGCCACCTGCCGGTGCGGCACTCCGGGTTGTGGGTGTCCACCCCCACGGAGCCGGAGGAGTCCGGGGCGGTGCCGGACCTGATGGCCGGGGCGGTGGACTTCCAGCGGCGCACGGCCCCGCTGGTGCGGCCGTTCCTGACCCGCATGGCGCGCATGCAGGACCCGTCCCACCTGTTCATCACCTGCGCCGACTCGCGTGTGGTGCCCAACCTGATCACGGCGAGCGGGCCGGGGGACCTGTTCACCGTGCGCAACGTCGGCAACCTCGTGCCGCGGCACGGGGCGGCCACCGGGGACGACTCGGTGGTGGCCGCCATCGAGTACGCCACCACGGCGCTGAACATCCGCACCATCACGGTGTGCGGCCACTCCGGGTGCGGGGCGATGGCCGCCATCCTCAGCGCCGGCGTGAACACCGAGGGCCTGCCGGGCCTCGGCCGGTGGTTGCGGCACGGCGACCACACGCTGGCCCGGTACATCCTCTCCGCCCCCGACGGCACCGACGAGGGCCCGCTGGACCGGCTGTGCCGCGTCAACGTGGCCCAGCAGCTCGACAACCTGCGCACCTATCCCACGGTCGCGAGCCTGGAGCTGTCCGGCCGCCTGCAACTGGTCGGCCTGTACTTCGACATCGCCTCCGCCCGCGTCCACTTCCTCGACCACGAGGGCTTCACCCCGATCCGCGCCGGTTCCCGCTGAACCGCGGCACCGGCGTGCGCGGTCAGGACCGGCGGTCGCGGCGGCGGCGTGCGGGGCGGTGGTCGTGGACGTTCTCGCGGACCGGCTCGTCCCGCCCGAGCAGGGCGTGGACCATTCCGATGGCCATGGCGAGGTGCCTCATCTCGATCCCCTCCTTCCAGCATGAACGCTACCGAGCGATTGGCCTACGCCTATAGTCCACTTCTATGGCGAACGAGTGGTCCGGTCGCGGTCTCGATCTGCTGATGGCGCGTGATCCCGGCAAGGGGGTGCGCGGCGGGCTGGAGCACGCGCTGCGGCAGGCCGTGCGGTCCGGGCGGTTGACGCCGGGGACGCGGCTGCCGTCCACGCGGGCCCTCGCCGCCGACCTCGGCGTGGCACGCGGGTCGGTGAGCCAGGCGTACGACCAGCTCGTGGCCGAGGGGTTCCTCGTCGCCCGGCCCGGGTCCGGCACGGTCGTGGCGCCCCGCCCGGACGTCGCCGCCGCGCCGCCGTCCGGGCCGGGGAGCGAAGGGCCGCCGCCGGCCCTGGACCTGCGGCCCGGGTTGCCGGACCTGTCGTCGTTCCCCCGGGCCGCCTGGCTGGCGGCGGCGCGGCGGGTGGTGCGGGAGATGCCGAACGCCGACCTCGGGTACGGCGACTGGCGCGGCCACCCGGCGCTGCGGCGGGCCCTCGCCGAGTACCTCGGCCGGGCGCGTGGCGTCGTCACCCACCCCGAGCAGATCGTCGTGTTCCCCGGCTACTCGGCGGCGCTCACCATGCTGTGCGACGCGCTGCGTGTGCTCGGCGGCGCGGCGGTGGCGTTCGAGGACCCCTCGCACCCGGGGTACCTGGCCAGTGCCCG
This sequence comes from Sphaerisporangium sp. B11E5, assembly GCF_039871875.1. Classification (NCBI taxonomy): domain Bacteria; kingdom Bacillati; phylum Actinomycetota; class Actinomycetes; order Streptosporangiales; family Streptosporangiaceae; genus Sphaerisporangium; species Sphaerisporangium sp. B11E5. The sequence continues at coordinate 13,400 of NZ_JBDPMD010000074.1, forward strand.
CAGCGCCGGGCTGGCCGTGCGCACGGTCCCGGTGGACGGCGACGGGCTGGTGGTGGACCGGTTGGGCGCGGACGTGGAGACCGTGGTCGTCACGCCGGCGCATCAGTACCCGCTCGGGGTGACGCTGGGCTCGCGGCGCCGCATCGACCTGATCGGCTGGGCGTGCGACACCGGCGGGCTGATCGTCGAGGACGACTACGACGGGGAGTTCCGCTACGACCGCCAGCCCGTGGGCGCGCTGCAGGGCCTCTCCCCCGGCCAGACGGTGTACGCGGGCACGGCCAGCAAGACGCTCGCGCCGGGGCTCCGCATCGCCTGGCTGGCCGCGCCGCCCAATCTGGTGCGTCCGCTCGCCGAGGCACGGGCGTGCGAGGACCCGAACGTCCCGGTGATCGACCAGTTGGTGCTGGCGGACCTGCTCACCTCCGGTGAGTACGACCGGCACATCCGGCGCCGCCGTGGACATTACCGGCGCCGCAGGGACCGCCTCGCCGCCGTGCTGTCCGCCGTGCCCGGCCTGCGCCCGCGCGGGGTGGCCGCGGGCATGCACGTCGTGGTGGAACTGCCGCCGGACCGGTACACCGAGGACGAGGTGGTGGAGCACATCGCGGGCCGGGGCGTCGCGGTCGAGGGCCTGTCCGGCTACCGGCACGCCGCACCGGGCCCACCGGCGCTGCTGGTGGGCTACGGCACCCCACCCGAACACGCCTTCGCTCCGGCACTGGCCGCCTTCGCGGCGGGCCTCGCCGACCTGTACCGGCGAAGGTGAGACCCCTACTCGGCCGGCCGGCACACGCCGCGCGAGGCCGCGCCGGTGAGGACGACACGAGTCCGCCGGGGATGCCGGTAATTGTCGGCCCCCGGTGTTACGGTCGCGAGGTGGCACGCTCCCCCGAATCCACCGGTCCCGGCGAACCGCGTACTCCCCCCACGCTGCCGGACATGTCCATGGTGCGGACCCTGCGCCCGCGCGACTACAACGAGGTCCTGTACGTCGGGCACTTCTACCGCAAAGGCCAGCCGGTGGTCATGGACCTGACCGGCATGTCCGACACGGACGCCCGGCCCTTGGTGGACTTCGCGGCAGGCCTGGTCTTCGGCCGATGCGGCGACATGGACCGCATCGCCCACAAGGTCTTCCTCCTGGTCCCGCCCGGCATGATCATCAACACCGGCTGACGCCCCAGGACACACTCACCACGGCGGGCGCCCCGCGCCGTACCCGGGGCGCGTCCCCGGGTACGGCGGCGTGAGGGCGGCCGGGTTACAGCGGCGGGGTGATCTGGGTGAAGGCGGCGCAGTTGGTGGGCCACGCCGGGTTCACGGTGAGTGTGCAGGTGGTCTCGGCGACGATGCCGGTGATGGTGCGCACGGTGATGTGCAGCACGTTGGGCGCGGCCGGCGAGACGGCCAGGGTCACCCCGGTCGCCTGGCCGGGGTAGCCGGCCACCGTGGAGATGTCGGTCCACGGCCGGTTGGGCGCCACCGAGGAAGGGTCACGGATCAGCGTGGTGCCGTTGGCCTGGGTCTCGGCGACGTACCTGCCGGGGACACCGCCGGTCGGGGTGGCGAAGACCGCGTCCACCCCGTCGACCCGCCCGCGCGGGCCGGGCGGGCCAGGTGGACCGGCCGGGCAGTCGTCCTTCCTGCCGCCGCCCTTGCCGTCCCCCTTGCCGTCCCCCTTGCCGTCCCCCTTGCCGTCCCCCTTGCCGTCCCCCTTGCCGTGGTCGCCGCCGAGGTCGCCGCCGGGCATGGCGGCGGTCGCCACCTGGTGCCCGGGGCGGGCTCCGGTGGCCGTGTCGGCCGTCGCGGGGGCGGCCAGGGCGACGATGCCTCCGGTGACCGCAGTCGCCACCGCGAGCGTCAGCGCGGGCTTACCTCCGAAAGAACCTGTTTCCCGAGGAATCACTCGGTTCCCCCATATCGTTGAAATCCAATGAATGGTCTGTACTTCCGTGCCACCGTGGTAGCACCGCCCACAGGGAATACCCTTTCCGCACGGCCGCGACGCGGTGCCGGAGTAGCGATAGGGAAAACAGACGGCACAGCGAAGAAAAGGTGTGTCACGGCCGCGCGCCTTCCGAATTCCCCTGCGGGCCGAACACCCGGCGAATCCCGCATTGGGGGGAATTCCAGTCATGCGCATTTCCCCCTCCGACGGCGATGCCGTACCCGGGGACCCGGGTACGGCATCGTGTCGCTCAGCGGGCGGATCAGAGCGGCGGCGTCTGGTTGACGAAGATGCCGCAGTTGCCGGGCCAGACGACGTTCGGCGTCAGGAGACAGATCACCGTGGCGACCGCACCGGTGGAGCTGCGCACGGTGACGTGCAACTGGTTGGGCGTGGCGGGCGGCACGGACAGCGTGACGTCGGTCACGTTGCCCGGGTAACCAGGCAAGGTGGAGATGTCGTGCCAGAACGGGTTCGGCGCCACCGACGACGGGTCGCGGATCAGCGTGGTGCCGTTGCCCTGGGCCAGCCCGACGTACTTGCCCGCGACCCCGCCGGTGGGGGTGGCGAAGGCCGAGTCGACGCCGTCGGCACGGCCCCGCGCTCCCGGCGGGCCGGGAGGACCGGGAGGACCGGGGCGGCAGCCCTTGCCGCACTTGCCGTCGTGGTCATCGGCCCCGACAGCCAGGACACTCTGGTGCCCGGGGACGTTCCGGGTCTCGGCCGCGGCGTCGGCCGTCGCGGGGGACGACACCGCGAGGAGCCCGCCGGTGATCGCCGCCGCCACCGCCAATGCCTTACCTACGAAATGACCATTTTCCCGAGGAATCACTCGGCTCCCCCATATCCCTTGAATTCCGATTAATTCGGACCTTCTTCGATGTCACCGCGGTGACACCGCCCACAGGGAATACCCTTCAGGAACGGCCGCGACGCGACACGGCAAGTAGCGATAGAGAAAACAGAGGGCACGACAAAGAAAAGAACCACGTCCACGATATTCCCGCATACCCCTAAGCGAGAATGCACCCCGCCATCGCCCTCATTGCGCGGCTTTTTCCGCACATGAACGGCCGGACCGGGGCCATGAGGTCACTCCTTGCCGTTGAAGCACAGCGTGCCGCCGATCTGCGCGGCGAGCTCGAGCTGGTCGTAGAAGATGCGGTGGCTGGCGATGAGGCCGTCGTCCTCCACGACCGTCCAGCAGCACGCGCGGACCGCGATGCAACGGCCGGTCGGCTCGGCCACCTCTCCCCCGGCCGCCAGGTACGGCCCCTTGTGGGTGCCGGTGATCGTGTACTCGGAGACCAGGGTGTCGCCGGACACCGCGAGCGAGAGCGGCGTCACCATCGAGTCGGGGAACGCCTCAAGGAACTGCGCGTAGTAGGACGCGATCTCCTCGCGGTCCTGCCCGATGCCGTCCGGCGCCACCAGGACCGCCATCCGGGAGAAGCAGGCCGCCAGGGCCTCGAGGTCGTGCCGGTTGAAAGCCCGCTTCAGCCGCACGACGGCGTTCTCGCTACTGGACATCCAGGCGTTCCCCCTCGCAGCGGGGCGGCGCTCAGCCCACACCCGACCCGGCCACCTCATCCCCCGCCCCTAGTTCCTCACGATAGCGCAGGTCATCACGGCGAGACCCGCCTGTCCTGCGGGCATACGCCGCTGCGTAGGCTGCTGAAATGCCCTACCAGCACGAGCCGATCGCCCTGCTGCCCCCCGCCGCCGCGGACGACCGCACCCTGATCACCCACCTCACCCAACTGATCAACAAGGTCTACGCCGTCGCCGAGCGCGGCCTGTGGATCGAGGGCACCGCCCGCACCTCCACGGAGGAGATGGCCACCCTCGTCCGCGCCGGCGAGATCGCCGTGGCCCGCGTGGCCGGCGAGATCGCCGGCAGCATCCGCGTCCGCCGCGTCCCTGCCGGCAACGGCGTCCCCATGGGCCACGCGGGTGATGCGGGAGATGCCGGAGATGCCGGTGACGCCGGGGGCGAAGGCGGTGCGGGCGGCCGGAGCGACGCGGGCGATATCGGCGAGTTCGGCATGCTCGTCACCGCCCCCGCCCACCGCGGTTCCGGCATAGGCCGCGCCCTCATCGACTTCACCGAACACCACACCCGCACTCAGGGCCTCACAACCATGCAACTGGAACTCCTGGTCCCCCAGACCTGGATCCACCCCTCCAAAGCCACCCTCCACAAGTGGTACACCCGCCTCGGCTACACCCCCATCACCACCCACCCCCTCCCCGACAGCCACCCCCATCTGTCCCCCTACCTGGCCACCCCCTGCGACGTACGCGTCTACCAGAAGCCGCTCGGCCCGCCAGAAGGAGTACCGGCCGGAACATCGTGATCACGGAGCCCTGGAAGCCAGAGTCCGGTACCCGGGCGCCGTTGCCCGCCGGTGAGCGTCCACCGGAGTCCCTTGACCTCAATCGAACTTGAGGTCCTACGGTGACCGGCATGACAGCCCTCGACGCCGAAGCCGAGACCGCCGCCATCAAACAGGTGGTCGCCGCCGTGGAACACTCCCAGCGGACCGAGTCCCCCGAAGCCTTCGTCGCACTGTTCCGCCACGACGCCATCTGGACCACCAGCGCCGGCAAACGCCTGATCGGCCGCGACGAGATCTCGGCCTTCACCCACCAGGTCCTCCCCGGCGGCATGAAGAACCTCACCGCCACCTACGAGGTCACCCACATCCTGTTCATCCGCCCGGACGTCGCCGCCGTGAAGATCCGCCAGCGCTACCTCACCCTCCCCGGCCACCAGCCGGCCGGCGAGGGCACCCCCTTGTACGTCATGTCCAAGGAGAACGGCCGCTGGCTCATGACGGCCTGCCAGAACACGGGAGTGCCGGACGAGTGAACCGGCCCGCGAGTGCTTTCCGCCCCAGGGCACTCGCCTGCCGGATCGTGCGGCCGCATGACCGAAATCTCCCGGCAGTGCGTGGTATTCGCTTTCCGGGAACCCGTGCCCCGTTGTGCTCGTTCCCCAGCAAAGGTTTCCCATGCCCGGGAAGGGAGCACCGCCATGACCTCCACATCGACCGAAGCCGAAACCGCCGCCGAAAAGCGCGACAGGCTGTGGGAGCATGGTTTGCACGCCGACAACGCGCACTTACAACGAGGCAACTACTTCTTGGTCGCGGAGTCGATGCTCGTGGTCGCCCACGCCGGCCTCCTGCAGGTCACGGCGACGAAAAGCCTCCCAGGAGCGCCATTCGCCGCTCTGGTCATCGCCGCGTTCGGACTGCTGCTGAGTGCGACATGGTCCGTGGTCAACCATGTCCATTACCGATATTTCCTGCAGATCAGAAGGCGCATGGTACTGGAGATCCCGGTGTACCGGGAGACCCGCGACCAATGGGCCGGCCGCATATCAAGCAATATGCTCATAACTTATATACCGCCAGTATTAGCCGCCATCATGTGGATCATATTGATCCTCATAGCTCTCTGAGCCGGGCGAAAGCCGTTGTGACCGACGAGGGCTTCGGGGCCGCGTCGAACCGACCGGCCAGATGGGCGGCAAGCTCCTGCCCCGGTGAGCGTGACGCCTGTCGGTGGCGCCGGATCAGCACCACAATTGGATCGACCCGGCGAAGTGGAACCAACTCATGCGACCTGATCTCGTCACGGCGGTGGCCGTCGCGGTGACCTTCGTCATCGCGGGGCTGGTCGCCGTCCGGCTGCGGCCGCGGAACCGGGTCGGGGTGCTGATGGCCGGCGTGGGAATGTTGTGGGTCTTCGCGAAGCTCACGGGGCCGCCGACGGGGGTGCGGGTGGTGCCGGCGGGGGCGTGGGCGGCGGTGCTGGCGCATCTGGTCGTGGCGTTCCCCACCGGGCGGCTCGGGGGGCTCGGGCCGCGTCTGGTGGTCGGGACGGCGTACCTGAGCGCGGGCTTGGTGGCGGTGCTGGAGGTGACCGGGAGTGTCCCGGGTGGTGTGGTGCGGGTGGTCGCGACGGCGGGGGCGCTGGTGAGCGGGGTGGGCGTCGTCGTGTGGCAGGTGGGGCGGTGGCGGCGGGGCACGGTGCCGGGGCGCAGGTCGGCCGGGCCGGTGCTCGGGGCGGGGGTGGTGGCGGCCGCGTTGTTCGTGGCGCTCAAGCCGGCCGTGATCGCCGGAGTGGACGTGCGGGGGTTTCTGCCGGTCATGCAGGCCGGGCTGGCCGCCGTCCCGCTCGCGTACCTGGGCACGCTGCTGCGGCGGCGCATCGACCGCGGCCGGGTCGCCGAGCTGGTGGTGCACCTGCGGGACGACGTGCGGCCCATGCGGGAGACGCTGGCCCGCGTCCTGCACGACCCGGCGCTGGAGGTCGGGTACTGGTCGGCGCAGTCGTCCGGGTACGTGGACGTCGAGGGACGGCCGGTGTCCCCGCCGCCGGGTGACCGCGTCGCGACCCGCATCGACCACGACGGGGCGCCGCTCGCGCTGCTGGTGCACGACCCGGCGCTGCTGGACGACCCGGAGCTCGTCGAGGCGGCCTGCGCCGCGGCCGGGCTCGCCCTCGCCAACGAGCGTCTCACCGCGGACCTGCGGGCACGGCTGCGCCAGCTCGCCGAGTCGCGCGGCCAGGTGGTGCGCGCCGCCGAGACCGAACGGCGGCGGCTGGAGCGCGACCTCCACGACGGCGTGCAGCAACGGCTGCTGTCCGTGCCCCTGACGCTCGGCCTGGCCGAGTCGGCGCTGCCCGCCCGGCCGGACCGGGCCCAGGCGCTGGTCGCCGAGGCGAAGGCCACCACGCTGGCCGTCCTCGCGGAGCTGCGGGCCCTGTCCCAGGGCATCCACCCGCCGGTGCTCACCGAACGGGGGCTGCGCGGCGCCGTCCAGGAGCTGGCCGCCCTCGCCCCCGTGCCCGCGCGGCTGTCGCTGGAGATCCCCGCGGCGCTGCCCGCGGAGGCCGAGACGGCGGCGTACTACGTCGTCGCCGAGGCGCTGGCCAACGTCACCAAGCACGCGGACGCGCAGGAGGCCTTCGTGAGCATCACGGCCGGCGGCGGCCGGCTGCTGGTCGAGGTGCGCGACGACGGCCGCGGCGGGGCCGACCCGGCCGCCGGTTCCGGTCTGCGCGGCCTGGCCGGGCGCGTCGGCGCGCTCGGCGGCACCCTCCACGTGGACAGCCCGCCCGGCGCGGGCACCCGGGTCCGGGCGGTGCTGCCGTGCGGGTAGTCGTCGCCGAGGACAACCTCCTGCTGCGTGAGGGCCTCACCCGCCTGCTGGCCGAGGGCGGCCTCACCGTCGTGAGCGCCGTCGGCGACGCCACGGCGCTGCTGGACGACGTGGAGCGGCACCGCCCCGACGTGGCCGTCGTGGACATCCGCCTGCCGCCCACCCAGACCGACGAGGGCCTGCGTGCCGCGCGCGAGATCCGGCGCCGCCACCCCGGCACCGGGGTGCTCGTGCTGTCGCAGTACGTGCGGGTCTCCTACACGGTCGAACTGCTCGACTCCGGCGCCCACGGCGTCGGCTACCTGCTGAAGGACCGGGTGTCCGACCTGCGGGAGTTCACCGCCGCGTCGGCAACGGCGGGTCCGCCCTCGACCCCGTCGTCATCGACCAGCTCGTCGGCCGCCACGACCGCCCCGACGACCCCCTGCGCACCCTCACCGAACGGGAACGCGGCGTCCTCGCCCTGATGGCCGAGGGCCGTACCAACCAGGCCATCGCCACCCGGCTCGGCGTGGCCGAACGCACCGTCGAGAAACACTGCACCGGCATCTTCGCCAAGCTCGCCCTCCCCGCCACCGAGGACGACCACCGCCGCGTCCTCGCCGTCCTCCGCTACCTCAACTCCTGACCCGGGGGACGGCTGACCGCCCCCTCCCGGTGCGGCGAACCCCACCGCCCCGCGTGCCACCTCGCTTCCGCCTCCGCCGTCCCGCCTCCACACTGTGACCTCGACCCGAGGCCCCACAGTCAAGGAGCAGCCGCCGATGCCCGCCCCGAACCCTCACCGCACCGTGACCGTCGCCCGCTACGTGGCTCTCACGCTGACCGCCGTGATGATCTGGTACTTCCTCACCTCGGACGCCGTCCGCGCCGGCAACCCGTTCCTCGTCCCGGACCTCCTCCTCACCGCCTTCCTCCTGATCTCGGCCGTCCTCCCCCACCGCCTGGCCGCCCCCGCCCTGCTGTTCGCCTTCCCCTGGGCCGCCGCCGTCTGGACCGTCTCCCTGTTCACCTACATCACCCGCGACGCCTTCTGGGACGGGGCCGACCACCTGGCCCTGATCCTCCCGAGCCTCGCCCTGACGTACCTGCTCAGCCCCCGGTCACCGGGAAACCGCCTCAGCGAATCCGCCGGCACCGCCGCGTAGCTCGAGCACGCGGACGGCCCGCCGCGCACGTGCGCGACGGGCCGTGACGGCGTTCCTCGTGGATCAGGACGCGGTGCAGCTCAGAGCAGGAGTGGGGCTGGTTCCGTTGCCGATGAACCCGAAGGTCGTGGCCGCGCCGGCGCCGAGCGCGCCGTTGTGGCCGGCGTTCGTGGCGGTGACCGTGGATCCGCTGGTGGTCACGGTCGCGTTCCACGCGTTGTTGATCCCGCTACCGGCCCAGGTCACCGTCCAGCCGCGGATGGCCGCCGAGCCGGCCACGACGCGCACCTCGGCCTGGTAGCCGCCGGACCAGCTCGTGACAACCCGGTAGGTCGCCGAGCAGCCCAGGTTGCCGGTCGGAGTCGGCGTCGGGGTCGGGGTGGGCGTGGGCGTCGGGGTCGGGGTGGGGGTCGGGGTGGGCGTGGGCGTCGGGGTGGGGGTCGGGGTCGGGTCGCCGCCGCCGGTGAAGTTGACGTCGCTGCAGAAGTAGTACGACTGGTCGAGGTGGCTGGCCTGCCACAGCGTGAAGATGATGTGACGGCCGGTCCGACCGGGCGCGTACACGTCGATCGGCGTCGTGCTGCCGGTCGGCATCCTGCCCGTCGTGTTGACCAGTTCCAGGTCGCTCCACCGCAACCTCTGCGTGGTCGCGTCGAAGCCCTGCTTGGTCACGTAGACGCGGATGAAGTCGGCCCCGTGCGACGACCCGTCCAGCAGGTTCATCGTGAACCGGCTGGGCTTGTCCACCGTCTTCCACGCCCCCGGCACGTCAAGCGCCGCGTACCGCCCGTTGGCGGTCAGGCCGCCGCTGCACAGCGTCCCGTCCGGCACCGCCGCCTGGTAGTTGCCGCCGACCCCGTCGCGCAGCAACCCGTTCCAGTTCCACATGGCGTTGGGATCCGCCCGCCACGCCTGGTTGCACATCGGATCCTCGGTCGCCATCCGCGGCGACTGCCAGTCATTGGCCCACCGCGTGTAACAACTGTACGCACGCGCCGGCGGGTCACTGATCGCCCCGTGCGCCAGCGCCGGCGCCGTCATCAACGGAGTGAGCAGCAGCGCGGACGCCGCCGCGATCACCATCCGCCGAACCAGACTCAGGCGACGAACCTGCCCGTCATACGTCTCCACGTCGTCGCGCGACGATGCACGCCCGCGTAACCTCATCCGCACTTCTCTCCTCGGGTGTCAGGACGAAGGACCACGGCACCCCACCGGAGCACCGAAATCCCCTCGCGTCGTCGGATCCCACCGTCCAACAACCCCAGACAAGAGAACAACACCACCGCCCGGTCTCCACACCGCCAGCCCCCCAAGCTGGCCGAACACTCCGAAGCAGCACGAAACGTTCATTCCCCGCCGACAACGCCCCATGGACCAGTGCAAGCGCGGCGACCGACCCGCTCGAACACGTCCCGGCGCCGCCGCACGACGAGCCACACCACGAACCCGATCCCGACCGGCCACGCGACCGCGCCACAAGTCCGGCAATCGCCTCAAGGAATCCCATGGTCAGAGAGGTGAACGGCGGGCGAGCCGGCCTGTAGGCCGGGTAATCACGACCCGGTCTGGAGGGTCAGCGAGACCAGCTGCATCGGACCGTGAAGGGCCTGGTCAGAGGGGACTTTTCTCTCTCATTCTCTTCCGGTCCGGTGTCGGCTGTTCCGGTGTCCTTAGGGTGATCGTGCTGACCCTGTGCTGACCCTGCTGCCCCCCTCTCCGGTCCCGTGGGCGGTCCGTACTCGTGGCCCCTATGAGACTGAGCGGTTCCTCGGTCGGCTACCTCTTGACCAACGACGACATCTGAGGAGACGTACCTCCTTGACACACCCCCTCTTGGTCTCACGACCCGAGAGTTTGAGCATCATCGCGCATTAGAACCTACTGTCGCGTCGAAACTTACTTTCTATACGTAAGCCTTGATGACCCCTGAACCCCTTTTCTCTAGAGGGCCACTTACCGTTGGGGATTGATAACAGAGGCTCGGAATGGATCTAAGACGTCTAGGCCAGGCACCATGTTCCCGGTCGGCACTGCTTCAGTCTTCACGAACAGCCACGAAGGATCCCTTGCTTAGTTCGGTACAGATCAATCCGTCGGCACGTAGCGCCCTGTAGACCTTCTGCCCAGTGGCCGTGGCTGGGCGTACTGGGCCCTGCAGTTGGATCACCGAAGGAACCTCGCCACCAGGCCTTCCTTCCTTAAGGGAGCAGCATGAGCTGTACCGTGACTGTCGCCTTTGAGCTTCAGCACCGTTCACAACCAGCACAGGGGGTTGGGACGGGCGGTGCCCACACGAAGAACTGGTTAAGCGAGCTTGCGGCTGTCCCGAAATAAGAGCATTGCAAGCCCTTATTAAGCTCAGCAGGCTCGCTACTGGCCCCAGGCCTCCAGAGGGTTTAACCTATGGTGAAGGCTTGCTTACAGAAGCTCAAATCTAGACAAACTAGACAAGAGGAACTTCTTGCAATTCGACACGACCGCAGCCTGAACCATTCGAGCAACCCATCGACAGGAGCCTATCTATGGCAGAAATTAGTCTCATAACCCCCACCATTTCAGAGTATCTTGCCCTCAGGAATAGCGTCGGATGGCGAACTCCAGACACAGAGGTAACCGCAATTGCTCTGAAAAACAGCCTTATCAGCGCAATCGCAATAGAAGACGATCGCGTCGTCGGCACTGTAAGGATAGTCGGTGATGGCGCGATGTACTTCTATATCCAAGACCTGATAGTTCATCAGCAATACCAGCGCCGCGGCATAGGAAGCGCCCTAATGAAAGCCGCATTGCAGTGGCTGCACAACAACGTGCCGAAGGGGTCGCTGGTATCGCTGACGACCGAATCCTCTCTAGCGGAATTTTATTCGCGAACAGGTTTCACCAAAGTAGCTGACATTCTTATGCAAAGTGACGAATCACTGGAATTCCGTCAGTCAATCAAGTGAAAGGCTGACTTGTGTCGATTGAACCCGTACCTGGATCATTCCTGGCCAAAATATTGGATGAGTTCGGCCTTCAATGGACGCATTTGGCAGTCTTCTCCGGGCTCATCTTCAGTAGTTTCGGTCTCGATAAATACCTCAATACAGGTGCTTGGATCGTATCTTCTATAGCAGCGTTTGCAGTCGCCTTCTTATTTAGAAGGGATATTTCCGGAAACTTTTCGCTTATCGCACTCTCCAGCATCCTCCTGTGCTCTTGCCTTATAGCGCTAGGTGTCATATATGCAAACCAGAACCCGGGGGGTCTGCTTCCCTTCGTCGCAGGCAATAAACTCCTCGCTACCGTCTATTTGAGCTTTTCCACGACGCTTCCATTGGCAATATGCATTTTGAGCTATCGGCACCGCGAAGAGCTGTTTGGAGCCTCGCTGCCCACGGAGATCCGCAAAGCGGTGAAGGAAAATATTGTAGAGTTAGCTTTCTACAAAAGGAATCAAAAATACGAGTTCGTAGTCAAGGAAGTGACGACAAGTCATGTTGTAGTTCACTCAACACTGAGCTACACGGTATTCAATCGGACGTCGACAAAAAAGGATCTGACCTTTTCGTTGACCCCCATGCGGGATCGGGTCAAATACACAGGAGCACGCATTGACGGCCGCGACCTGGACGTTGAGAATCCGGCCTACCGCACAGAATTAGGCCTGCAAATCCCTTGGGTTTTACCCCCGGGAAAAGGAGTCCCAGTCAAGCTCGAAGCAGTAGTTTGGTATCGGTTGTCAGACTCAGATCTATTGGCTTCCTACCTACCGACGACAGACTTTGAACTGATCATCGAAAACCCGTTCCCCGATCTCCGCATTGCCGTCGAATGCCTATTTCGGAGCGCTATTCAGCCCACCCAAAAGAATAACAGACGCAGATACAGAGCAATCGGAGGAACCGTTCCATATCAGGGCTTCAAATTGGACTGGTTCCCCAGATGAGAAACTAGACTCTCAGCCTCAGCTCCCAAGAAGGAAAAAATGAGTCACCACAGTGTTCAACAACAGGTGGACGAAGCCGTCAACTACGCAGAAGTCATCTTAAGATCGACCGAGACAGAGATCAGATCGATGGCTGACAGGGAAGCCGCCAGGGCTGTCGAAGAGACGTCGGAATCACGAAAGCAGGGACCCAGTGCAAATCCCTGCACCTGACCTGAGTCAACGTAGTCCTGAACAATCCTTATGGGTTGAGCTTACACCCTACTGCAACTGGGATTGCGTGTTTTGTTATAATCCTTGGCGACCCCAGGCATCACAGAAGTTCGCGGATGTGCAGCAGCCAGAAGCACTCATAAGCGGTATTTCGAAGTTACACGAGCGAGTGTCGTTCGACTATGTCGCCCTATCGGGCGGTGAGCCTCTACTGTATCGAGGCTTGGGTGAGGTGGTCACCTGGCTTGCGAGTAGAGATCTATACTCTATTCTCACCACAAATGGCGCTCTCCTAAGCCCCGAAAAGGGCCGATCCCTGGCTGCTGCGGGTCTGCGCGCCGTACAGATTTCCCTGATGTCATTGGACCAGAAGACGCATGACCATCTAGCCGGCAGAAGGTCTTGGAAACAGGCAGTCAAGGGAATATGTGTAGCACGCGAGCTGGGGCTAGAGGTGTCGACAGTTTTTACCGCCTGCAAAGACAATATAGATCACCTTCCACGCATGATTCCTTTTTTAAATAGTCTCGGAGTCGGGCGTATCATTGTAAACGATCTACAAATCGGCGGTACGGCTCTATCTAATGCCGAGCGGCTGACGATCTCGAAGAGTAGGCTACTCAGCGGAATCAGTGAGGCAGTCGAACTTGGCAAGCAATTTTCCATCACTGTCATCCCTGTTCCCCCTTTGCACTTCGACGCTTTAGATCCTCGACGACCTTGGACGAGGTGGGCTCTCGGGCCCGGACGAGAACTTAAGATGTGCAATTTATCTACAGCAAATTTCGGCGATATATTATCAATTCCGGATTCAGAATTAGATCGTCTCGTTGCCGACCTTACGGCCGGCAACATCGACGCCTTTGTAGGGCGGGTAAATACATGCAGCTGTTTTGATCGCAGATACAAGCAGTTGCGGTCTAAGGCCGACCCACGGCCGACCTGAAGCTATGAGGTCGTTTCTCATGTAATCCCGTCTGCTGTCGACCCACCGCAGAGCGGTAACGGGTCGACACCGGAGGTTCGCATGTCTCTGAGCCTGTGTATTCTGCGGCTATTGGAGGCGGCTAATGGTCTCAGTCGGGTTGCGGCCGAGGCGGCGGTCGGCTGGGCTTGCCAGGGTGGGTGAAGGCGGGATCCACCTACACCCCTGGCCACCCCACCGGCTTGCGGGTCCGGATCCCCCTGAACGCCGTGCTGGCGAAGGTGTGTGCCGCAACATCATGAAATGTCCCTGTCCGGGTGAACCTCCGCCATTGCACGGCAGGCATCCCATGCAGTCCACGAGGTGATGATCGACTCTTGCCGGAGCCCCCGGGACACCTCGAAGATCGATACACCCACCTCGTTCTTGCAGCCTCGCGGTGGGCTCGGACGGCGATGGATGCGGCGTTCAAGCGGGCCTCGCGTGTGCCCTGAAAGTGCCCTGATCTTCGCCGTACCTCGGAAGGTGCTGGTCAGAGAGGCGGCGGGCGAGTCGGCCTGTAGGCCGGGTTCTGTCCTTTGCGTGCGCAAAGGGGCGGCCATCCATCTAGGGTCGTCGTTGCCGACGGCCTCAAGCGGTCTACCCGCGCGGCTCGGGCGGGTCACCCTCGGGCGCCGCGCGCGGGTGGGCCCTTTCGGGCGCACCCTTCTTGACCTTGCTCCAGGTGGGGTTTACCTAGCCGCCCACGTCGCCGTGGGCGCTGGTGGTCTCTTACACCACCGTTTCACCCTTACCTTCCTTTTCAGGGAGGCGGTTTGTTTTCTGTGGCACTGTCCCGCGGGTCGCCCCGGGTCGGCGTTACCGACCACCTTGCCCTGTGGAGCCCGGACCTTCCTCGGCGGGGCTTTCGCCCCGACGCGGCCGCCCGGCCGGCTCGCCTGCCGTAGTGCCAGCTTAACGGATCACGGGAGGTGGGAGGTGTCGTTGATCTTGGTGACGAGGTCGGGGCCGTCGGGGTAGTGGTCGACGGCGGAGAGGGACGCCACGTCCAGGTGGATGCGGTAGAGGGCCTCCGGGGGGGCCAGGAGGGCGAAGCGGAGGAGGAGTTTGATGGGGGTGACGTGGGAGACGATCAGGATCGTCTTGCCTTTGTGGTCGAGGAGGAGTCTCTCCTTGGCGGCGGCGACCCGCTGGGCGGCCTTGGAGAAGCTTTCGCCGCCGGGTGGGGGGACGGCGGGGTCGGCGAGCCAGTCCTCCAGTTCGGCGGGCCAGCGGCGCTGGATCTCGGTGAAGGTGTGGCCCTCCCAGTCGCCGAAGTCGACCTCGCGCAGGGCGTCCTCGATCAGGACCTCGTGGCCGGTGCGGGCGGCCACGGCTTCGGCGGTGGCGCGGGCCCGGCGCAGGGGGGAGCTGACGATCACGTCGATGGCGTAGGGAGGTCCGGAGAGGCGGGCGGCGGCGGCTTCGGCCTGGTGGAGGCCGGCGGGGGTGAGGTCGGGGTCGCCTGTGCCGGAGAAGCGGCGTTCCACGGAGAACGGGGTCTCGCCGTGCCTGAGGAGGAGGAAGGACGTCGCGGTGGTGGACGGTGCCCGCCAGCCGGCTCCCCTCGCGGGCTTCGCGCTCGGGGTGACCGAGGGGGCGGGTTCCGCGACCGCGGAGGAGGCGGGTTCGGGGGTGAGGTCGAACAGGGCCTCGGCGGTCGAGGACGTGGGGCGCGGGGTGGTGGGGAAGGACGGGGACGGCCCAGGCGGGGAGGCGGATGGAGAGGGCCCAGGCGTGGATACGGATGGGGACGGCACAGGCGGGGTGGTGGGGAAGGGGCGTTCGGACGGCGAGGGGGTGAAGGGGGACGTGGTGGACGACGGCGGTGCGGTGGCGGGGAGGGTCTTCGAGCGCCAGGGGGTGCCTTTGGCGGCGGCGTCCATGGCCTCGTTGGCCAGGCGGTCGGCGTCGCGGTTGCGTTCGCGGGGGATCCACTTCCAGGTGACGCGGAGGCGGCGGGCGAGGACGCCGGCTTCCAGGGCCAGGGGGCGGAGGCGTTCGTTCTTGATCTTCCAGCGGCCGGCCATCTGCTCGATGACCAGCTTGGAGTCCATGCGGACCTCGACCGGGGTGCCGTCGCCGCCGAGGGCCAGGGCCGAGCGGAGGCCGGCGATGAGGCCCTGGTACTCGGCGATGTTGTTGGTGGCGACGCCGATGGAGTCGGCCGTCTCGGCGAGGATCTCGCCGCCGGGGGCCTTGACCACCGCGCCGTAGCCGGCGGGGCCGGGGTTGCCGCGGGAGCCGCCGTCGGCTTCGACGACGAGGTTCACAGGCCCGACTCGGGGGTGCGGACGAGGATGCGGCGGCACTCCTCGCAGCGGAGCACCTCGTCGGGGGCGGCGGCGCGGATGCGGTTGAGGTCGGCGATGGACAGCGACACCTTGCAGCCCTGGCAGCGGCCATGCTGCAGCATGGCGGCCCCGATGCCGTACTGGTCGCGCAGCTTCTCGTACAGCGCGAGCAGGTCGGCGGGGATGTCGGCGGTGATGCCGCCGCGGCGGCCCTTGGCCTCGCCGTCCTCCTGGTCGATGGCGGACAGCGCGACGTCCCGCTTCTCCTCCAGGGTGGCGAGCCCGGCGGAGATCTCACCGCGCTCGGCGCTCAGCCGGGCGACCTCGGCGTCCGCGGCCTCCCGGCGCTCCATGATCTCCAGCACGACGTCCTCGAGGTCGCTCTGCCGGCGGTGCAGCGACGCGATCTCGGACTGCAGGTTGGAGAGGTCCTTGGCGGACGACACCTGGCCGGAGTCGAGCCGCTTCTGGTCGCGGTCGGCGCGCACCCGGACCGCCTCGACGTCGGACTCGGCCTTGGCCTGCTCCCGGGCGAGGTCACCGGCCTCGGTCTCCGCGGCGATCACCTCGGTGGCGAGGCGCGCGAGCCGGGCCGACCGCTCGGCGATCTCGGCCAGTTCGGGCAGTGTGCGGCGCCGGTGGGCCAGCCTGTCGAGGACGGAGTCGAGCTCGGCCAGCTGGAGCAGGCGCTTCTGGGCTTCCGGGGCTGCTTTCACTTATTCCTCGCACTGTGCTGTTGTCGTCCAGGCATCCGTGACCGTCTCGGAGACGCGCGTCTCAACATTAATCCCCCTGGCCGCCAAGCCGGACGAAACCAGCCGCGCGGCATCGGCCAGCCAGGGCCATTCGGTCGCCCAGTGCGCCGCGTCGATCAGCGCGGGGCCGCCGGAGAACGCGCCGGCCTCGGCGAACTCGCTGGCCGGGTGGTGCCTGAGGTCGGCGGTGAGGAACACGTCGGCGCCCCGGGCCTCGCCGAGCAGGGAGTCGCCCGCGCCGCCGCTCACCGCGACCGTGTGGACGACGCGCCCGGGGTCGCCGGAGACACGCAGGCCCCACGCCGTCCGGGGCAGCCCGCGGGCGGCCTGGCCGGCGAAGGCACCCAGCGTCATCGGGGCCGGCAGGGCGCCGATCCGGCCGAGGCCGCGGCGGGGGTCGTCCGGCGCGTGGCGCAGCGGGCGCAGCGCGCCGGTGAGGCCGACGGCGCGGGCCAGGGCGTCGGAGACCCCGGGGTCGGCGACGTCGGCGTTGGTGTGGGCGGTGTACAGCGCGACGTCGTGTTTGATCAGGCGGTGGACCAGGGCGCCCTTGGGGGTGGTGGCCGCGACCGAGGTGGTGCCGCGCAGGTACAGCGGGTGGTGGGTGACGATCAGGTCGGCGCCCCAGCCGATGGCCTCGTCGGCGACGGCGGCCACCGGGTCGACGGCGAACAGGATCCTGCTCACCGGGCGGGCCGGGTCGCCGCAGACCAGGCCGACGGCGTCCCAGGACTCGGCCCAGGCGGGGTCGTACCGGGATTCGAGCTCCGCGACGACCGCGGACAGCGCTGACGGGGCCACGTGCGCAGACTACCGGGGTGATCGCACGGGGGTGACCACCGTCGGTCCCCGGCGGGGGTGGCGTCGCGGGACCGGCACCGTAGGCTGAGCCGGGAAAGGAGTGCAACGTGTACGTTGACCTGCATCGGAAGGCCGTCGTCGCCGATACGCACAATGACCTGTTGATGGCGGTGTCCGCCCGGCCGCCCCGGAGGTGGGCGTCGTTCTTCCGGGACCAGTGGCTGCCTCAGCTTCGTGACGGCGGAGTGAAGGTGCAGGTCCTGCCGGTGTTCATCGACGACCAGTTCCGGCCGGAGGGGGCGCTGCGGCAGACACTGCGCATGATCGAGTGCGCGCACGTGATGGCCGAGGGCAGCGCGGACGAGGTGAGCGTCTGCCTGGACGGCGCGCAGGTGGACGCGGCGCTGGCGCAGGGGAAGATCGCCCTGGTCATCGCGATGGAGAGCATGCCCGGCCTGGACGCCGGCGTGGAGCTGATCCCCACGGTGTTCCGGCTCGGGGTGCGGGTGGCGTCCATCGCGCACTGGGGGCGTACGCCGCTCGCGGACGGGAGCGGGGAGGACGCGACGGGGAGCCGGCTCACGGCGGCCGGGGTGGAGGCGCTTCACGAGATGGAGCGGCTCGGCATGATCTTCGATGTGTCGCACCTCGGGGCCTCCGGGGTGGCGCACGTGCTGGAGATCGCCTCCCGGCCGGTGATCGCGACGCATTCCTCGGCGCGGGCGCTGCGGGACCACCACCGCAACCTGACCGACGACCAGATGCGGGCGATCGCCGCCCTAGGCGGGGTGATCTGCACGAACTTCTACCCGCCGTTCGTGGCCGACTCCCCCGCCGGGTACACGGTGGCGCGGCTCGTGGACCACATCCTGCACACGGCGGAGGTCGCCGGGGAGGGGCACGTGGGGCTGGGGCCGGACTTCCTGGAGGAGGTCATGGCCGACCTGACGCCACCGTGCTGCGAGACGTCTGAGGAGGGTCCCGTCTTCCCGGTCGTGCCCGGTCTCGAAGGGCCGCGCGGGTTGCCGCTGGTGACGGAGGAACTGGTGCGGCGCGGGGTCTCCGAGGACGTCATCCGGGGGATCCTCGGGGGGAACGTACTGCGGCTGTTCCGTGCCGAGCTCGGCCGGTCGGCGTCCGAGCGGGCCGTGGCGGTGGCTGCCGGGTGAACACGGTGGCCGGTCTCGCCGTCCGGGAGGCTGAGGGGGCGGCCCGGCGGGCGGGGGTGGTGGTGCGGGAGCTGGACCGGATCTCGGAGTTCGAGGGCGTGTTCCAGGTGTTCGACCGGATATGGCGGGCCGATCCCTCCAGCGCGCCCATCAGCGTGGAGTTGATGCGGGCGTTGTCGCACAGCGGCAACTACGTCGCGGGGGCGTTCTCCCGGGGGGAGATGGTGGGGGCGGCGGTGGGGTTCCTCGCCGGGCCGCCCGCCGGGGGGTTGCACTCCCATGTGACGGGGGCCGTGGCGGGGCGGGGGGTGGGGTTCGCGTTGAAGCTGCACCAGCGGGCGTGGGCGCTCGAGCGGGGGCTCGGGCAGGTGAGCTGGACGTTCGATCCGCTGGTGCGGCGGAACGCGCATTTCAATCTGACCAAGCTCGGGGGGCGGCCCGCCGAGTACCTTCCGTCGTTCTACGGGCCGATGACGGACGTGATCAACGCCGGGGACGAGTCGGATCGGCTGCTGCTGGTCTGGCGTCTCACCGAACCCCATGTCCTGGACGCCTGCGCGGGCCGTCCGCGCGAGACCGTTCCGCCGGAGGGAGCGGTGGTGGCGGTGCGGGCCGAGGACGAGCGGCCGGTGGTGTCGGCGCCCGGGCGGGTGTCGCTGGTGGCGACTCCCTCGGACATCGAGGGGTTGCGGCCGGCCGACCCGGTCGCCGGCAGGGCATGGCGGATGGCCGTACGGGAGGTGCTCGGCGGGCTGATGGGACGCAGGGGGCAGGTGACGGGGCTCACCAAGGCGGGCGAGTACGTCGTCGAGCTTCCCTAGTGCGGTGATCACTTACCTGTATCGGACGCCTTCCTCCATCCGACGGATTCACCTCATCGGCGCCGCGTCGGCGGGACGGTGTACGGCGAATCCGGCGCCGCCTACGGCGGAGCACCCGGTGAACATTCCTGGACACCGCACCAGGTGGGGCGTGGCTGGACGGATCACCGGGTCTGTTCCGGGATGTGAGCTAAATGTCCAGTTCGGGTTGCGCGGTGGGTGGGGAGCGGCAGCATTCGGGGAGTGAGTGATGTGAATCTGCTTGATGGGCGCGAGTTCGTGATGGTCAGTTCTACGGCGAGCGCGGTGGATCCGTCCGGGCCCACACGGTTCGTCTACGAGGAGGCGGACGGGGTCGTCTGGGGGCGGTACGACGGGGACACCGTGATGCACGGGCGGTTCGTGGGGTCGCGGGACGGTGATCTGGTCGAACTCGCCTACGTGCATCTGCTGAAGAGCGGGGAGCGTGCCGGGGGGCGGAGCAGTTCCCGGGTGGAGAGACTGGCGGACGGGCGGCTGCGGCTGGTGGAGGAGTTCCGCTTCGACGGGGACGACACTCCGCAGGTCAGCGTGTGCGAGGAGGTGCGCTGAGCACCTGACGCGATGGCCGGCCACCGTACGGCGGCGCCGGAATCGCCGCACCGCACCCCGCCGCGTCGGCGCCGGTCAAACGCGCGCGACGGCTGAGGCAGGAGCAGACCGGCCGGCCACCGTACGGCGGCGCCGGAATCGCCGCACCACACCCCGCCGCGTCGGCGCCGGTCAAACGCGCGCGACGGCTGAGGCAGGAGCAGACCGGCCGGCCACCGTACGGCGGCGCCGGAATGGCCGCACCACATCCCGCCGCGTCGGCGCCGGTCAAAAGGGCGCGACGGCTGGGGGGCAGGGGCGAGCGGTGGGCTGGGGGCAGGGGCGAGCGGTGGTAGGTCAGGTGTCGCCGCGCATTTCGGCGCGGCCTTCGGCGGCGCCTACGAAGCGCATCTTGCCCAGGGGGATGCCGGGGGTGGGGTCGGGG
>NZ_JBDPMD010000075.1:0-30638 GCF_039871875.1 Sphaerisporangium sp. B11E5
GCGGTGACGAGGCCGCCCCAGGTGACGCGGGGGCGTTCGGGGGTGCGGGGCGGGGCCTCGGCGGGGGCGGTGCCGGTGATGGCCGCGGCCGCGGCGGCCACGGCGGGGCGGACCTCGCCGGGGACGAGCGGGGCGGCGGGCTCCCGGTGTGTGGCGGGCTTCACCGACGGCATGGCACGGGCGGCGTGCCAGGCCTCCAGCGGGCGGCGGCGCGGCGCCGTGTGCTTGGGCTTGGCCCGCGTGCCGCGCCGCGACCTGGCGGTGGCCCCGGCGGTCGCGACGGCGCGGGCGGGTACCGGGGCGGTGCGCCAGACCCGGGCGGTGAGCGTGATCTCGACGGGCTCCTCGACGGGGGCCAGGCGGCACCAGGTGCGCGGCTCGCCGAGGTAGCGGATCTGGGACTGCAGCAGCTCGTTGAGCCGCTTACTCTCGATCACCGGGCGGGTCGACAACCACGTCACCACGCCCGGCGGCACGATGTACAACACGTGCCAGGGGGTGTCGAACGGGACGCCGATCAGGTTGAGCAGAACCGACCACGGAACGACCACACCCACGAACACGCCGATCCACACGATCGGAAGCGGCGTCGGCAGCCGGAGGTCGTACAGCTTGTACAGCCGCTTCTCGATCCGCCAGATGTTCGTATAGGTAGGCAGGTCCACCCGATGATCCTCCTCTCCCTGTCACGGCCGCGCGGTCACGGTCACTTGATGCCGAGCGCCCCCGCGATCGCCCTGGCCGTCACCTCGATGATGTTGGGCACGTAGAAGATCACTCCGATGGCGATCGCCAGGATGATGAACTGCACGAACCTGGTGATCTCACGGGTGAAGAGGAAGAAGATCGCGACCACGGAGACCACGACGAGGAACAGCGGGGCGAAGAACTTCCGCAGGAAGTCCGCCAGACCCGCGGTGTTCACCCCGCCGCCCGCCGGTGCCGTGGGCGTCACGAGCTCCAAGGCGCTCTCCACGATTACTTTCAGAACCAACTCTCGTCCTCCTGCTCCTGGTCGCGCCGCCCCGTGCTCAGGGCCCGGCCCGGCGCTCCCCTCGGTTCACCCTCGCCCTCCTTCACGATGGCGGCCTCACCCCACAGACCTGGTCGCGCCGCTGATGCTCTTGACGTACCAGTTGTCACCCTGCTTCTCCATGGAGAGGCGGTAGGCCTGCTCCAGGCCCGCCGACTGGGCGGTGGGGTCGGTGGACGTCGACTCGGGCGCGGGGGTCGCGGCCGTCGGGACGGCCCACACGACCACGGCGGTCACCTCGCGGCTGGTGCCGCCCGGCGGGGCGATGACGCTCTTCAGCTCGGCCAGGGTGACCTTGCCGCCGAAGCCGTCGAGCGTGGTGCCCTGCACCACGAACCGCTGGAGCTGCGTGGCGTCGCCCTCGGCGAAGGCCTTGAAGAAGCCCTCAAGCTGGGGACGCAGCTCACTTTCCGTGACGTCGTCGCGCTCGGGCTCGGCGGCCTGGGGCAACCCGGCGGGGCCTCCCGCGGGCAGCAGGGCCGGCTGGCCGGAGACGACGAACCGGCCGTCGGCGTAGTAGACCGGGACCGACAACTTCCAGCGCTGGGGGCCGGACTGGGCGAGCACGGTGACGACGGCGTTCTGCGCGTCGCCCACCTCGACGTGGGAGAGCTGGATGCCTCCGGTGCTCATCTTGCCGAAACCGTTCCAGCCGAACTGGCGCTCGGCGCCCTCGGGGAGGAACGGCTGGAGCCGCTCGGCCCGGTCGTCCGGCTTGGCGCCGTCGAAGTTGAGGTACGCGGAGGCGAACTGCCCGGCGAACGCCGCGGCCTCGGCCTCGGGGAACTCCGTGCCGGTCGGCGCGACGGTGGGCTGCCCCGCCTGGTCGCCCTGGGCGAAGCGCTCGATGGGCGCGCGTACGCCGTTCACCACGATCACGATGATGACCGCCCACAACACGGCGCGGCCCACCCACACCAGCCAGCGCCCGCCCCCGCCGGACCAGCCGCGCCGCGGGGCGCTGCGTCCCCGAGCCCGCACGGGATCAGGGTCCGGGTCGTAGGGCGACGGAGGGTACGTCGAATGCTCGGGTTCGCCAGCGGTCCGCGGACCGTGCTGGACGTCTGACCTGCGAGCCATCACGCCTCCGCTCGCGCCGATCCCCCCGGCTGGCGCGGTGTCGTCTTACCTTCGATCCCGTTATCCATGGTGAAGTATTCACCTTAGCGGCCCCACCAATTGTTCCAGGAAAGCCACGCCCATGCCGCAGGCATCGCGACGACAGACCAACTGGGTCTTCTCGCAGGTAGGGGCCCTGTGACGGGAAGTCACGCGGGACATGGAACGGTCGTCCGCCGGCGAGCCACCATTCACCTCCGCGACAAAGTTCGCATTCGGGACAAAGCTCGCACCACTCGGGTAATCATTCGGACAACGTCGGGGGAAGACGACATTACCGCTGCTCACGGGCTTATTCACTCCCGTGGTGACGAATGCTTCAGGCTCGGCCGGCAGGCGTCGAACCGTCCGCACGCACCGGCCTCCCTTCCGCCGGCCGCGCCCCTCGGCGCCCCGGCCCACGACAACCATCGGACGGCCGCCCGTCCCGCGCACGGCACAGGACGACCCAAACAAAGGAGGGTACGCGGGAGGCGCGCCGTGCTCGATTACCTGCGGGCCACGCATTGGTAGCCGCGGCGAAACACCGGCCTCAAACGTTGAAGCGGAACTCCACCACGTCGCCGTCCCGCATCACGTAATCCTTGCCCTCGATCCGGGCTTTCCCGGCGGACCGGGCGGCCGTCATCGAACCCGCGGCCACCAGGTCGTCGAAGGACACGACCTCGGCCTTGATGAAACCGCGCTGGAAATCGGTGTGGATGACGCCGGCGGCCTCGGGGGCGGTGGCGCCCTTGCGGATGGTCCACGCCCTGGCTTCCTTCGGCCCGGCGGTGAGGTAGGTCTGCAGGCCGAGGGTCTCGAAGCCGACCCGGGCGAGCTGGGTGAGGCCCGACTCCTCCTGACCGACCGACTGCAGCAGCTCCAGGGCCTCGTCGTCGGGCAGCTCCACCAGCTCCGACTCGATCTTGGCGTCCAGGAACACCGCCTCGGCCGGGGCCACCAGGGCCGACAGGCGTGCACGCAGGGCGTCGTCGGTCAGCTCGTCGGCGTCCAGGTTGAAGACGTACAGGAACGGCTTGGCGGTCAGCAGGTGCAGGTCCCGCAGCGGCGTGAGATCCATGCCGGAGGCGTACAGGGTGGTGCCGGAGTCCAGGGCCTTGCCCGCGGCCTCCGCGGCCTCCAGCGTGGCTTTGGCGTCCTTGTTGGTCCTGGCCTCCTTGGTGAGGCGCGGGACGGCCTTCTCCAGGGTCTGCAGGTCGGCGAGGATCAGCTCGGTGTTGATCGTCTCGATGTCGCGCGGCGGCGAGATCTCGCCGTCCACGTGGGTGACGTCGGGGTCGGAGAAGACCCGGATCACCTGGCAGATGGCGTCGGTCTCGCGGATGTTGGCGAGGAAGCGGTTGCCTCGCCCCTGGCCCTCCGAGGCACCGCGGACCAGGCCGGCGATGTCCACGAACTCGACCTTGGCCGGCAGGACGCGGGCCGAGCCGAACAGCTCGCCGAGGACGTCCAGGCGGGAGTCGGGCACGCCGACGACGCCCACGTTGGGGTCGATGGTGGCGAACGGGTAGTTCGCCGCCAGGGCGTTGCCGCTCTTGGTCAGCGCGTTGAAGAGGGTGGACTTGCCGACGTTGGGCAGGCCGACGATCCCGATGCTCAGGCTCACGTCCGCCGAGTTTAGTAACCCCCGGCCTGTACGCCGTACCGCGCGGTGACGGCGGGCCTGGAATCATGCGACAGATGGACACCATGGCACTCGTCTTCCAACTCGCGGCGGGGCTCGTGGCCGGGCTGGTCGTCGGGTTCGCGCTCGGCCGGGCCAGGGCCGCCGTGGGCGCCGCCGCCGCCGACGCGCGGGCCGCCGAGGCCGAACGCCGGGCCGCACTCGCCGAGGCCGCCGCGCAGGCCGCCGAGGAGAAGGTGTCCTACGTCGAGGAGCAGATGACGCAGCGGTTCCAGACGCTGTCCAACCGGGCGCTCGACGTCAACAACCTGCGGTTCCTCGAACTGGCCGAGAGCAGGCTCGCGGCCTCGCGGTCGGACGCGGCGGGCGATCTGGAGCAGCGCCGGCAGGCGGTGGAGAACCTGGTGGCGCCGCTGCGCGACACGCTGGCGCAGGTGCAGGAGCAGCTCCGGCGCAGCGAGACCGGGTACCAGGTGGCGCACGCCGAGCTCGGCAAGCAGATGGAGTTCGTCCGGCAGAGCTCCGAGCAGCTCCGGGCGCAGACCGGGGCGCTGGTGCGTGCGCTGCGGCGGCCCGAGGCGCGGGGACGGTGGGGGGAGCTGCAACTGCGGCGGGTCGCGGAGATCGCGGGGATGTCGCGGTTCTGCGACTTCGACGAGCAGGCGAGCGCGGTCACCCGGGGCGGGATCGTGCGTCCCGACATGGTGGTGCGGCTGGCCGGGGGGAAGAACATCGTGGTGGACTCCAAGGTGTCGCTCGCCGCGTACCTGGAGGCCGCCGAGGCCGCGGAGGGCGGCACGCAGGAGGTGCGGCTGGACGCGCACGCCCGGCACCTGCGCGAGCACGTGGACCGTCTGGCGTCCAAGGTCTACTGGCAGGCGTTCACGCCGTCGCCCGAGTTCGTGGTGCTGTTCATCCCCGGGGAGGCGTTCCTGGCGCCCGCCCTGGAGCGGGACCCCGGGTTGCTGGAGTACGCCATGTCGCGGCGCGTCCACATCGCGACGCCGACCACGCTGATCAGCATGCTGCGCACGGCGCAGTACGCGTGGCAGCAGGCGGCGCTCAGCGAGAACGCCCGTGCCGTCTTCGACCTCGGCAAGGAGCTGTACGACCGGTTGGGGGCGATGGGGCGGACCATGGACACGCTCGGGCGGTCCCTCACGCGGGCGGTCGCGGCGTACAACCAGACGGTGGGGTCGCTGGAGACGCGGGTGCTGGTGTCCGCACGCAAGCTCAACGACCTCGGGGTGGTGGACGGGCCGCTTCCCGCGCCCGACCTGATCGAGGACCTGCCGCGGCCGCCGTCGGTGCCGGAGCTCGTGCCGGACGCCCCCGGGGAGCCCGGGGCGGCGTCGCACGCCGGGGAGAACGGGGCGCGGGAACCGGTGCCGTCCGCGGGGCGGATCGGGGAGCAGGAGAGGGTGTCGGACGGCGGCCGGAAGGGGGCGTCCGGCGAGAGGCCGCAAGACGCTGGTGAAGAGACGGCAAGGGCGTTCCAGGGCCCGCTTCCTGGGGGTAAGTTTGCGCCAGGCTCGTCATAGGGCGGTTCTGGCCGGGTGGGGCCGGGCCTGGAGGGGACGACAGTGGTAGCTCAGGAGCGCACGCGACCAGGGGTCAGGCTGACCGCCCGGGGCGCGGTCGCGCTCGTGTTCGTCGTCACGCTGCTCTCGGAGCTGACGGGGTCGATCACCGTCACCTGCGTCACCTTCGCGGCCGTGTGCGTGGCGGCCGTGCTGCTGGTGCAGCCGAAGGACCTGCTCGCCCTCGCCGTGACGCCTCCGCTGCTGTTCTTCCTCGTCACGCTGGTCTCGGCGGTCGTGGCCGCGCTCGGCGCGCCGTCCATGGTCCAGGCTCTCGGGCTCGGCATGTTCACCGACCTCAGCGCCGCCGCGCCGTGGCTGTTCGGCACCTCGGCCGTCATGCTCGTGATCGCCTGGTTCCGCGGTCTGCCCGCCAACATCACCGCGCTCAAGGCCGACCTGCGCTCCGACCCGCCCACCCGCCCGGCCGTGCGCCCGAAGGCCCCGGCCGCGCCGAAGTACGCACCCGAGCCCGAGGGGTACTTCGAGCCGCGTGTGTACGGCACGCCGCGCGACCAGAACGACCGGCCCGGCGTGCAGAGCGGCTCCTAGGAGCCCGCGCGCAGGTCGCGCCGCAGCTCGTGGGGCAGGGCGAAGCGGACGCTCTCGTGGACGGACTCGACCTCGTGGACGTCGGTGTAGCCGTGGGCCGCGAGGTGGGCGAGCACGCCGTCGACCAGGGACTCGGGGACCGAGGCGCCGCTGGTGACCCCCACGGTGTCGACGCCGGACAACCACGCGTCGTCGATGTGGGAGGCGTCGTCCACGAGGTAGGAGGCGCCCGCGCCGGCGTCCTTGGCGACCTCGACCAGGCGCTTGCTGTTGGAGGAGTTGCCCGAGCCCACGACGATGACGAGGCCCGACTCGCGGGCGATCTCCTTCACCGCGACCTGGCGGTTCTGCGTGGCGTAGCAGATGTCGTCGCTCGGCGGGTCGATGAGGGCGGGGAAACGGTCGCGCAGGCGGGCGACGGTCTCGGTGGTCTCGTCCACGGAAAGGGTGGTCTGGGACAACCAGACGACGCGCTCGGGGTCGCGGACCTGGACGGACGCGACGCTTTCTGGGCCGTCCACGAGGCGGACGTGGCGGGGGGCCTCGCCGGCGGTGCCCTCGACCTCCTCGTGGCCCTCGTGGCCGATCAGCAGGATGTCGTAGTCGTTCGCGGCGAAGCGCCTGGCCTCGTTGTGGACCTTGGTGACCAGGGGGCAGGTGGCGTCGACGGTCTTCAGGGACCGGGCGGCGGCCTCCTCGTGGACGGCGGGGGCCACGCCGTGCGCGGAGAAGACGACGATCGCGCCCTCGGGGACCTCCTCGGTCTCCTCGACGAAGACGGCGCCGCGCTCCTCCAGCGTCTTGACCACGTGGGTGTTGTGCACGATCTGCTTGCGGACGTAGATCGGCGCGCCGTACAGCTCCAGGGCCTTCTCGACCGCCTGGACCGCGCGGTCGACGCCCGCGCAGTAACCACGCGGCTTGGCGACGAGGACCCGCTTGGTCGCGGTGGTCTGCGAAATCATGGGTCCATCGTACGTGCAGGCGATTCCGTTCCTTGCCTCACCTGTGGACGTACGGTGGATAATCCCAAGTCATGGGCGTAGCTTCCCCCGGCCCGCGCGGTATATCTGCTTTCCTATGCTTGAGGGGAATGTGCGGGGGACAGTACCGTCCCCGCCCCTGTGACCTTACGCGGCATGGTCCGTCCACGACTCGCCGCCCGACAGCAAATCCCTAGGAGCCGGCATGTCATTGACCGACATCGTCCGCACCGTAGCCAAGAACGTCCGGCAGACCGTCTCCGACCCCGGCGAGCTCAAGGAGAAGGCCAAGGACCTCCCCCTCAACGTGCTCCAGACGGCGCTCACCGGCGTGGGCCAGGCCCTGATGCTCAGCGACCGCGTCCGCACCCGGCTGCGCAACCTGATCATCGACCGCGACGCCGACGAGCGCACCGCCGGCGACAGCGGCTCCTCCCCCTGGGCCACCGCCACCGAGGAGTCACCGGACAAGCCCGCCCGCCGCGAGCCCGTCATCTTCGCCCCGCGCCCGTCCCAGGCCCCCGCCGCCGAGCCCTCGAACGGCGCGGCGGCCAAGCCGTCCGCCACCACGGCGAAGCCCGCGACACCCCCCACCGAGGCCACTGCGGCGGAAACCACCGCACCCGCCGCCCCGGTCAAGGTCGCCGCACCCGCCGAGGCTCCCAAACCGGCCGCACCGGCCGCACCGGCCGCGCCCGTCGCGACCGTCGCGCCGGAGCCCGCCGCACCCGCACCCGCACCCGCACCCGCTCCCGCCGCGCCGGCCTCGGCCACTCCCGCTCCCGCCGCGCCTGCCACGGCCGAGCCCGCCACCACCCTGCCCGAGCCGTTGCCCGGGTACTCCGGCCTCACCGTGGCGTCGCTGCGGGCCCGGCTGCGCGGCAAGTCCGCGGCGCAGGTGCGCGAGCTGCTGGAGTACGAGCAGGCCACCACGGCGCGCCCCGAGGTCGTCCAGATGTTCGGCAAGCGCCTGGCCAAGCTGGAGAGCGGCGAGTAGAGGACGGACAGAAGCCGGACGACCCGCCGCACCGGAGGCACGCCACCGGCAGCCGCCCCACCCCCCATGCTTTGTAGGCTGCCCGCATGACGGCGAAGACCTCTCCGGAACAGCCGCTGCCGATCCGGTCGGTGCTCCAGATGGTGGCGCAGTGGATCAGCCGGCTCGGCGTGGTCTGGGCCGAGGGCCAGATCACCGAGCTGTCCTCCCGCGGCGGCACGGTCTTCCTCACGCTGCGCGACCCCGTGGCCAACGTGTCCGCCCGGGTGACCTGCCCGCGCAACGTGTACGAGTCCACCGTGCCGAGGCCCGTGGACGGCGCCCGCGTCGTCATGCTCATCAAGCCGGACTTCTGGGTCAACCGGGGTTCGTTCGCCTTCACCGCCCTCGAGATCCGCCCGGTCGGCGTCGGCGAGCTCCTGGCCCGCCTGGAACGCCTGCGCCAGATCATCGTCGCCGAGGGCCTGGCCAACGCCGACCGCAAGCGCAGGCTCCCGTTCCTCCCCCATGTCGTCGGCCTCATCTGCGGCCGCGACTCCGCCGCGGAACGCGACGTCCTGGAGAACGCACGCCGCCGCTGGCCCGCCGTCCGCTTCACCGTGGAACAGGTCGCCGTCCAGGGTCCCTACGCCGTGGCCGAGGTCAGCGAGGCCCTGCGCAAACTGGACGCCGACCGCGAGGTGGACGTCATCGTCATCGCCCGCGGCGGCGGCTCCCTGGAGGACCTCCTGCCCTTCTCCGACGAGTCCCTGGTCCGCGCCGTCTCCGCCTGCCTCACCCCCGTCGTCAGCGCCATCGGCCACGAACAGGACAACCCCCTGATCGACCTCGCGGCCGACGTCCGCGCCTCCACCCCCACCGACGCCGCCAAGAAGGTCGTGCCCGACGTAGGCGAACAACTCGCCCTGATAAGCCAGCTCCGCGACCGCGGCCGCCGCGTGGTGACGGGGTGGCTGGACCGCGAGCAGTCCTGGCTCACCGCCGTCCGCTCCCGCCCCGCCCTCTCCGACCCCGTCCGCGAGATAGAACGCCGAGCCGAGCAGATGGACGCCCTCAGAGACCGTTCCCGCCGCTGCCTGGCGTCTTCCCTGGACCGCGCGGAAGACTCCCTGACCCACCTCAAGGCCCGCCTGGACGCCCTGTCCCCCGCCGCCACCCTGCGCCGCGGCTACGCCATAGTCCAACGCCCCACCGGCGAGGTGGTCCGCCAGGCCGCCGACGTGGCCGAAGGCGACCCGTTGACCCTCCGCTTCCCCGACGCCCGCCTGACCGTCACCGCCACCGCCGACCGCACCCCCTAAGGTTGTTCAGGTGCCCGACGCAGAGACCCCGTCCTACGAACGCGCCCGCGAGGAACTGACCGATGTGGTCCGCCGCCTGGAAGCAGGCGGCCTGACCCTGGAACAGTCCATAGAGCTGTGGGAACGCGGCGAACGCCTCGCCGCCCTGTGCGAAGAATGGCTCCAGGGCGCCCGCGTGAAGCTCGCCGCCGCCATGGCCCGCCGCGAGGAAACGGCTGACGGCTCCTCCGAGGACACCCCCTTCTGACGCCGTACGGGCCGGCCCCCGTGGGGACCGGCCCGTAGGTCGTGATCGGTGACGTGTCAGACCAGGTCGAAGCGGTCGAGGTTCATGACCTTGACCCAGGCCTTGACGAAGTCGGTGACGAACTTCTGCTTCGCGTCGTCGCTCGCGTAGACCTCGGCGAGGGCACGGAGCTCGGAGTTGGAGCCGAAGACGAGGTCGGCGCGGGTGCCGGTCCACTTGACCTCGCCGGTGGCGGTGTCGCGGCCCTCGAAGGCGGTCGCGTCGCCGGAGGTCGCCGTCCACCGCGTGCCCATGTCGAGCAGGTTGACGAAGAAGTCGTTCGTGAGGGTGCCCGGGGTGGTGGTGAGGACGCCGAGCTGGGACTGCTCGTGGTTCGCGCCGAGGACGCGGAGGCCGCCGACGAGGACCGTCATCTCGGGGGCGCTCAGGGTGAGCAGGTTCGCCCGGTCGAGCAGCAGGTACTCGGCGGGGAGGCGGTTGCCCTTGCCGAGGTAGTTGCGGAAGCCGTCGGCGACGGGCTCCAGGGCGGCGAACGACTCGACGTCGGTCTCCTCCTGCGAGGCGTCCACGCGGCCCGGGGTGAAGGGGACCTCGACGTCGAAGCCGGCCTTCTTGGCCGCCTGCTCGACGCCGACGCCGCCGGCGAGCACGATCACGTCGGCGAGGGAGACCTGCTTGCCGCCGGTCTGGGCGGCGTTGAAGGCCTGCTGCACGCCCTCAAGGGTGCGCAGCACCGTGGCGAGCTGGTCGGGGTCGTTGACCTCCCAGCCGCGCTGCGGCTCCAGGCGGATGCGGGCACCGTTGGCGCCACCGCGCTTGTCGCTGCCGCGGAAGGACGAGGCCGACGCCCACGCGGTGGACACGAGCTGGGACACCGACAGGCCGGAACCGAGGATCTGCTCCTTGAGGGAGGCGATGTCCGCTGCGTCGACGAGCGCGTGCGTCACGGAGGGCAGGGGGTCCTGCCACAGCAGCACCTCGGAGGGGACCTCCGGGCCGAGGTAACGCACGACCGGGCCCATGTCGCGGTGGGTCAGCTTGTACCACGCCCGCGCGAACGCGTCCGCGAACTCGGCGGGGTTGGCGAGCCAGCGACGCGTGATCTGCTCGTAGATCGGGTCCACGCGGAGCGCGAGGTCGGTCGTCAGCATGGTCGGGGCGTGGCTCTTCGACGGGTCGTGGGCGTCGGGGACGGTGCCCGCGCCGGCGCCGTCCTTCGGCTTCCACTGGTGGGCGCCCGCGGGGCTCTTGCTCAGCTCCCACTCGTAGCCGTACAGGATCTCCAGGAAGCTGTTGTCCCACGTGATCGGGGTGTTGGTCCACGCGCCCTCGAGGCCGCTGGTGATCGCGTCGGCGCCCTTGCCGGTGCCGAAGGAGTTCTTCCAGCCGAAGCCCTGGTCCTCGATCGAGGCGGCCTCGGGGTCGGGGCCGACATGGTCGGCCGGGCCCGCGCCGTGGGTCTTGCCGAAGGTGTGGCCGCCCGCGATGAGGGCCGCGGTCTCCTCGTCGTTCATCGCCATCCGGCGGAACGTCTCACGGATGTCGCGGGCCGCGGCCAGCGGGTCCGGGTTGCCGTTCGGGCCCTCCGGGTTGACGTAGATGAGGCCCATCTGCACCGCGGCGAGGGGGTTCTCCAGCTCGCGGTCACCGGTGTAGCGCTGGTCGTCGAGCCAGGTGGACTCGGGGCCCCAGTAGACGTCCTCCTCGGCCTCCCAGACGTCCTCACGGCCGCCGGCGAAGCCGAAGGTCTGGAAGCCCATGGACTCCAGGGCGACGTTGCCGGCGAGGATCATGAGGTCGGCCCACGAGATCGCCTGGCCGTACTTCTTCTTGACCGGCCACAGCAGGCGGCGGGCCTTGTCGAGGTTGCCGTTGTCCGGCCAGCTGTTGAGCGGGGCGAAACGCTGCTGCCCGGCGCCGGCGCCGCCGCGGCCGTCACTGATGCGGTAGGTGCCCGCGCTGTGCCACGCCATGCGGATCATGAAAGGCCCGTAGTGACCGTAGTCGGCCGGCCACCAGTCCTGCGAGGTGGTCAGCACCTCGGCGATGTCCCGCTTCACGGCAGCGAGGTCGAGCGACGTGAACGCCGCGGCGTAGTCGAAGTCCTCACCGAGGGGGTTGGCCACGGCGGGGTTCTTGGCGAGGACCCGCAGGTTCAGCCGCTCCGGCCACCACTGGCGGTTCCCGCCCCCCTGGGTGGGGTGCGCGGCACGCCCGTGCGCGACCGGGCAGCCACCCTCGCCCTCCGTCTTGGCATCGGTAACTATTGCGTCATGGTTTTCAGACATGGAAATCTTTCTGGACTAGGTCGGATCACGGTGCTCATGAACTGCGGGCGGTGGAACAGTCAGGGCACAAGCCCCAGTAGATGACCTCGGCCTCGTCGATCGAGAACCCGCGGTCGTCGGAAGAGGTCAGACAGGGCGCCTCGCCGACCGCACAGTCGACATCGGCGACCACGCCACACGACCGGCACACGACGTGATGATGGTTGTCCCCCACACGTCCCTCGAACCGCGCCGCGCTCCCCGCCGGCTCGATCCGCCGGACGAGCCCCACCGCCGTAAGCGCGTGGAGAGCCTCGTACACGGCTTGAAGAGAGACATGCCCAACCCGATCCCGCACCCCAGAGGCGATCGCCTCGACGTCAAGGTGATCCCCCTCACGCACGGTCTCAAGCAACGCCACGCGGGCGGCCGTCACCCGCAGGCCGGCACCGCGCAACTCAGCCGCGGTGGTCGGAGTCCGGGATGCGGTCATGCGCAGAACCTATCGCCATAAACGTGAATGATTCAAGATAGCTAACAGTCCAAGTTTAGCTGGCGAGGGGGGCGGATTCCACCCAGGTCGAGGCATGCGGAAGAGGCGTACCGGCCCCGGCGCACCACGTCCGTCAACGGGAGCTGGGCTGAGGCTTCAGGCTGGCGGCGAGGGTGGTCAGTTCGGCCCAGTCGGCCTGGCCGGTCACCACGATGGTGACCCCCGGCTGGATGGTGACCAGGGTGCGCTGGTTCTTGTCCGGGCGGACGCGTTCCTGCCAGGTGACGCCGTTGATCTGGCGGGCACCGGTCACCTTGTCGCTGTTGGCCATGCGGGAGGCGAAGGCGCCGGCGGGCTCGTTGCTCTGGGCCAGGAGGGCGTGGGAACGGCGGGCGGTGGCGAAGCCGAGGCGCCAGGTGGTGTAGCCGCCCGGGTCGAGGTTGGAGCTGTTCGGGACCCAATTGGACGGCACCGGGTCGGGGACGCGCACCTCGTACGGGGCGGTGCGGCGGAGCTGGGCGAGGGTCATGGAGTAGTCGACCCTCGGGATGTGCTCGGTACGGCTCTGCGGGGTGATCAGCAGGAAGACGCCGACGATCGCCAGGCAGAAGAGCACGGCGAACGCATAGCCCAGGAATCCCTCGCTGAATCTGCGCACAACCAGGGAGGATACCGCCGGGTGGAGGCGGTGCCGATCTCGGGCGGCGGTGGCTCTCGCCGCCACCGGGCGGGGGTCAGGGGTGTTCGAGGTGGGCGATTATGCTCAGGGCCTCTTCGGCCAGTTTCCGGGTGCGGGAGACGTCTTCCGAGAGGGCTACTTCGGCGACGGTGGCGGCCAGGGCGCCGGTCACCACCAGGACCAGGGCGCCGCTGTCCTGGTCGAACAGTGCGGCGTTGCGGCGGGCCCAGTGGCGCATCCGGTCGCGCATCATGACCTCGAAGCCGGGGGGGCCGTCGCCTCTCAGGAAGAGGGCGGCCAGTTCTCGTTCGGCGAAGCAGCCGTCCAGATAGGCGCGTGCGCCGGCGATGAACAGGCGCATGGGGTCGGTCTCGCCGCCTGATCTGGCGGTGTGTACGGCTTCTTTGGTGCGTTGCGTCTGGCGGGTCTGGAACTCTTCGAAGAGCGTCAGGTAGAGGTCGGCCTTGCCGGAGAAGTGGTGGTAGAGGCTGCCGACGCTGGCGTTGGCGCGGGAGACGACGTCGGTGACTCCGGCTTCGGCGAAGCCGCGGGTGACGAAGATCTCTCGGGCGGCGTCCAGAAGTGCCCCTCGGGTGGCGGCGCCGCGTTCGGAGGTGCGCACTGTCACCGATCGTTCCGTGTCGCTGCTCATGGTGGTGACAGTAGCCCTCGGAGGGCGCCGAGGTGGGACAACTACGATCGATGTAGTCGGCCGGACAGGAAACCGGGGGCTATGGCCGCCGTCCCGAGGTACTTCGGCGGGATATGTAAGGAGCTTGGCACTATGTCGGAAGAGACGTCGGTACCGCCGGTGCTGGCCGCCGGTAAGCACGCACCCGACCGCAACCTGGCGTTGGAACTCGTCCGGGTCACCGAGGCGGCCGCCATGGCCGCGGCCCGGTGGGTGGGCCGGGGCGACAAGAACGGCGCCGACGGCGCGGCGGTGAACGCCATGCGCCAACTGATCAACACGGTGTCCATGGACGGCGTGGTCGTGATCGGCGAGGGCGAGAAGGACAACGCCCCCATGCTGTACAACGGCGAGCGCGTCGGCGACGGCACCGGCGCCGACTGCGACGTGGCCGTGGACCCGATCGACGGCACCCGCCTGACGGCCCTCGGCATGCCGAACGCCATCTCGGTGATCGCGGTGAGCCCCCGCGGGGCGATGTACGACCCCTCCGCCGTCTTCTACATGGACAAGCTGGTGACCGGCCCCGAGGCCGCGGACGTCGTGGACATCGAGGCCCCGGTGGCCGCCAACATCGCGGCGGTCGCCCGCGCCAAGGGCGCCCGGCCCTCGGACGTCACGGTCGTCGTGCTGGACCGCCCGCGCCACGAGCGGCTGGTCAAGGAGATCCGCGAGACCGGCGCCCGCATCAAGTTCATCACCGACGGCGACGTGGCCGGCGCGATCATGGCGGCCCGCCGGGACACCGGCGTCGACCTCATGCTGGGCGTCGGCGGCACCCCCGAGGGCATCATCGCCGCGTGCGCGCTCAAGTGCCTGGGCGGCGTGATCCAGGGCAAGCTGTGGCCCCGGGACGACGCCGAGCGCCGCCGCGCCCTGGACGCCGGGCACGACCTCGACCGGGTGCTGGCCACCGACGACCTGGTCAAGTCCGAGGACGTGTTCTTCGCCGCCTCCGGCATCACCGACGGCGAGCTGATGTACGGCGTCCGCTACCGCGCCGGCGCGGCCGTCACCCACTCCCTGGTGATGCGGGCCCGTTCCGGCACCGTGCGCAAGGTCGAGAGCGAGCACCAGCTCTGGAAGCTCGGCGCCTACAGCGCCATCAACTTCGACACGGCCACCTAGGCCTGTTTTCCGCACGAGCCCGAAAGCTGTTCAGGTCGTGGGGGCGATGTGCGGAAAATGGGCCTACGGCCGGCCGCGCCGGAGCCTGCCCCGCTTGGGGGGCTTCGGGCACTTGGCGACGACGTTGCCCATCATGATCACACCGGTGATCTCGATGACGGGCGCGCCGGGGGGCGCCGACTCGGGGACCTGGTTCTTCTTGCCGCCCAGGACCGCCGAGGCGGGCATGACGACGCGGACGCCCTCCGGCACGATCAGCGTCAGCGTGGCGCCCATGACGGTGGCCTGCACGGTGATGTGGCTGCTCTGCAGCAGGGCCTCGCGCAGGTCCAGGGTGACCCCGGTGCCGACGGCGGTGACCGGGTAGTGGGTGGGGACGACCCAGCGTCCCTGGCGCTGCTCGGAGCGGAACAGGGCCGTCACGGGACGGCCGTCGGCGCGCAGGGGCTGCCGGTCCTCGGGGAGCAGGTCGGCGGTGAACGTGAGCAACTCGCCGAGGGTGCGGGCCGCGTAGACGCCCTCCACGCGCTCCTCGTGCTCGACCTGGGTGATCCTGCCGTCGGCCACGGCGTCGCGCAGCACGTCGATCACCCGCTCACGGTCCTCGTCGGAGGCCCGGAGCTGCCCCGGGCCCGGCCCGTGAGTGCGCTGCTCCCCGCCGAGGACCCCGGTGAGGAGCTGCCGCAATGCGGGGGCGCCGTGCTGGTTCCAGCGCTCGGCCCACCGGTCGTTCCGTGTCGCCACACCTCGACACTAACCCGCCGTAGGGGGTACCGGGCCGGACGGAAACTCGTTGGATCAATGCCGGTGCCGTTTCTTATGGTGACCGCATGCCCACCGTGAGCCCGCGGTCCATCGACACCGCCACGCCCGCGCGCTCCGAGAGCGCGATCTCCATCCGTGGCGCGGTCAAGCGCTACGGCGACGTGACCGCCGTCGACGGCCTCGACCTGGAGGTGCCGTACGGCATCTGCCTCGGCCTGCTCGGCCCGAACGGCGCGGGCAAGAGCACCACGATGCGCCTGCTCACCGCCCAGTCACGGGCGGACGAGGGGGAGATCTCCGTGCTCGGTCACCGCCTGCCCCGCGAGTCCAAGAAGGCCCGCGCCCTCATGGGTGTGGTCCCCCAGCAGGACAACATCGACGAGGAGCTGACCGCGCGGCAGAACCTCGAGGTGTTCGCCCACCTGTACCGCGTGCCCAAGGCCGACCGCGCGGCGGCGGTGAGCCGGGCGCTCCAGGTGGCGCAGCTCGTGGACCGGGCCGACACCAAGGCCGACGACCTGTCCGGCGGCATGCGGCGCCGCCTGCTCATCGCCCGGGGCCTGGTGCACCGGCCGCGTCTGGTGCTGCTCGACGAGCCCACGGTCGGGCTGGACCCCCAGGTGCGGCAGGAGTTGTGGTCGCTGGTGGCGGCGCTGCGGGCCGAGGGGGTGACCACGCTGATGTCCACCCACTACATCGAGGAGGCCGAGCGGCTCGCCGACGAGTGCGCGCTGATGTCGCACGGCAAGGTGGTGGCCAGGGGCGCCCCGGGGGCGCTGATCGCCGAGCACGCGGGTGGGCACGTGGACGAGCACCACGGCTCGCCGGAGCGGCTCGCCGAGATCGCCGAGCTGGCGGCGGCCGCCGGCATCAGGACCCGCCGCACGGGGCCGTCCATCGCGCTGCTCGCCGCCGAACGGCAGCCCGAGTCGCTGCGCGAGAAGCTCGGCGCCCCCACCATCAGGCGGCCCTCCAGCCTGGAGGACGTGTTCGTGATCCTCACCGGGGAGAGTGTGGAATGAGTTCGCAGCCGGGAAGCGGGCAGGTGGCCGCGCCGCGGTGGTTCGAGTGGGCGCCGGTGCGGGGGGTGTGGAGCCGGGAGACGGCGCTGTACAAGCGCTACTGGGCGTCCACGTCGTTCGCGGCGCTGGTGGAGCCGACCATCTGGCTGCTGGCGTTCGGGTTCGGCTTCGGGTCGGTGGTCGGGGCGGCGTACGGCTACAACTACCGCGACTTCGTGGCGACCGGTGTGGTGGCCACGTCGGTGTTGTTCATCAGCGCGTTCGGCGCGATGTTCGGCAGTTTCATCAGGCGCACCTACCAGCACACTTATGACGCCGTGCTGGCGGCGCCGGTGGACGTGCACGAGCTGGTGACCGCCGAGGCGTCGTGGCTGGCGGCCAAGGCGGGGCTGTACGGCTGCGCGCCGGTGCTGGTGGGCATGGCGTTCGGCCTTGACCCGAGCCCGGGCATGCTGCTGGTGCCGTTCATCGGGTTCCTGACGGGGCTGGCGTTCGCGTTGTTCGGCATCTGGATGTCGGCGATCGTGCCGTCCATCAACACCTTCGACTACGTGATCAGCGGCGTCCTCGCGCCGATGTTGCTGGTGGCGGGCACGTTCTTCCCGATCGACGAGCTGCCGCCGTGGGCGGCGGGCATCGCACGCCTGAACCCGCTGTACCACTGCGTGGAGCTGGTGCGCAGCGCCGTCTTCGGACGGCTGGGGCCGGCCGACCTCGGGCATGTCGGGTTCCTGCTGGGCTTCGGCGCGCTGATGTGGGGGCTCGCGGTGTGGAAGATGCGGGCCCGCATGATCGACTGAGGGGCCCGTTTCGACGCAGGAAACAGATCGGTGTACCGTACGACAGGTAAACCGATCTGTTTCCAACTGTGGAGTCGTCCCATGAAGATCCAAGACGCCGTCGTGCTCGTGACCGGCGGCAACCGCGGCATCGGCAAGGCCCTGGTGGAGGAGGCGCTCGCACGGGGCGCCAGGAAGGTGTACGCCGGGGCGCGCGACCCCGGGACCGTCACCACGCCGGGGGCCGTGCCACTGCGGCTGGACGTCACCGACCCGGCGTCGGTCGCGGCGGCGGCCGAGCAGGCCGGGGACGTCCAGGTCCTGATCAACAACGCGGGGATCAGCCTCGGGCTGGACATCCTGACCGACGACCTCGACCGGGCCCGGCAGGAGTTCGAGGTCAACTACTTCGGCGCGCTGCGGATGATCCAGGCGTTCGCCCCGATCATCGAGGGCAACGGCGGAGGGCACATCCAGAACGTCAACTCCGCCCTCGGCCTCGCCGTGGCCCCCGGCTACGGCCGGTTCACGGCGTACGCCGCCACCAAGGCCGCGCTGCTGATGGCGACCAACGGCCTGCGCGACACCCTCCCCGCCCGGGGCGTGGAGCTGTCCAGCCTGCACGTCGGCTTCACCGACACCGACATGATCCGCGGCCTGGACGTGCCGAAGAACCCGGTGGCCGAGGTCGCCGGCAAGGCGATCGACGGCATCGAGGCGAGCGCGGCCGAGGTCCTGGCCGACGAGACCAGCGTCCAGGTGAAGGCGCTGCCCGCCCTGGACCCCGGGCAGATCTTCCCGCGGACCGCCGCCTGAGGCGGCTCACCCGCCCCTCGCGTCCCGCCGCCGGCGACCGGCCGGGCACGCTCGGAGCGGCCGCGAGCGCGGATGCCCCGCCGGCGGCGGTGACGGTTGCCTGGGGCTATTGACCGGGACTTTGCGGGGCCATAGCCTGACCGGAACTTGACTCTGGCTCATGTTCCGCGCGGAGGCTGTGGTGCCGACCGACCGTGAGCGGCGGGCGCGGCTCGCCACTTTCGCTGTGTTCTTCGTGCAGGGACTCACCTTCGCCACGTTGCTCACGCAGGTCGCGACGCTTCAGCGCGAACACCGGCTCAGCGACGGGGAGCTCTCCATCCTGCTGCTGGTCGTGCCGGTCATCGCGGGCGCGGGCAGCGTGCTCGCCGGAGAGGTCGCCAAGCGGT
This sequence comes from Sphaerisporangium sp. B11E5, assembly GCF_039871875.1. Taxonomy (NCBI): domain Bacteria; kingdom Bacillati; phylum Actinomycetota; class Actinomycetes; order Streptosporangiales; family Streptosporangiaceae; genus Sphaerisporangium; species Sphaerisporangium sp. B11E5. The sequence goes on from NZ_JBDPMD010000075.1 coordinate 18,469, forward strand.
ACGGCAGCCGGGTCGTCCTGCGGGCCGCGCAGCCGGTGGCCTGCCTCGCGGTGGTGCTGGCGGGCCTGGCGCCCGGTGTGCCGATGCTCGTGGTCGCGAACGTGCTGTTCGGGATCGGTCTCGGGTCGGTGGACGCCGGCATGAACATGCAGGCGGTCGCGGTGGAGCGCCGGTACGGCCGTGCGGTGCTCACCGGGTTCCACGCGCTGTGGAGCGCGGCGGCGGTGGGCGGCGCGGTCTGGGCCTCGGTGGCGGGCGGGATGGGGCTGAGCCTCGGGGTCACCTTCGCGATCGCCATGGCGGCCGGCGTGGTGATCAGCGTGGTGGCCGCGGGCGGGCTGTTCGGCGCGGCCGAGGAGCACGTGGAGGCCGGTCACGCGGAGGGCACAAGGAAAGCCGTACGTTTCCCCTGGCGGCCCGTCCTGCCGCTGTGCCTGGCGATGGCGTTCCTGTACGTCGGGGACGCGTCCATCTCGAACTTCGGCTCCGTCTACATGGAGAAGATCATGCACGCGGCCCCCGCCGTCGTGCCGCTGGCCCTCGGCGCCTACCAGGCCACGACGTTCCTGGTGCGCGTGGGCGGCGACTTCGCGGTCCGCCGGTACGGCCCCGCGATGATCGTCCGCATCGGCGGGGTGCTCGCCACGCTCGGCTTCGCCGGCATCGTCGCGGCACCCAACGAGCCGGCGGCGGTCGCCGCGTTCGCCGTCGCCGGGGTGGGGCTGTCCGTGGTGGCCCCACAGTCGTTCTCCGCGGCCGGGCGGCTGGACCCGGCGGGCACCGGCGTGGCCATCGCCCGGGTCAACATGTTCAACTACGTCGGCTTCATCGTCGGCGCCGCCCTGGTCGGCGGCATCGCGGAGGCCGCGGACTACCAGATCGCGTTCGTCGCCCCCCTGATCCTGGCCGCGGCCATCGTGGCCCTCGCGCGCGGCTTCCAGCCGGCCGCCGCCCCCAGTCCAGCCAGGATCTGACGCGAGCCGCCGGGCCGGGCACCACTCCTCCCGGCCCGGCGGCACGTGCAGGCGCGACGCGCGGCCCGGGGACCGGCCCCGTCTTCGAGGCCGCGGACGCCGGTCACAGATAGTGCCGCTGGTCCCGCCGGAACCGCGTGTACTCCTCGTGCAGCGGGGACGTCTCCGCCACCGGCACGTCCCACCACGCGCTGGTCTCCGGCGACGGCCCCGGCACCGTCTCGACGTACACGACCGTGGTGGCACGCGCCTCCCGCGCCTTGAGCAGCGCCGCCCGCAGGGAGTTGGCGTCGGTGGCCCGCAGCACGTCGGCCCCCAGGCTGGCGGCGTTGGCCGCGAGGTCCACCGGCACGAACCCGCCGTCCAGGTGCCCGGACGGGCCCCGCGTGCGGTACGCCGTGCCGAGCCGCCGCGCCCCCACCGCCTCCGACAACCCGCCGATGGACGCGAACCCCCGGTTGTCCACGATCACCACGACCAGCTTGACGCCCTCCTGGACGGCCGTCGCGAGCTCCTGGGCCATCATGAGGTACGACCCGTCGCCCACCAGCACGAACACCTCACGATCCGGCGCGGCCAGCTTCACCCCGAGGCCGCCCGCGATCTCGTACCCCATGCACGAGTAGCCGTACTCCACGTGGTAGCTCTTCGGCCCGGCCGCCCGCCACAGCTTGTGCAGCTCCCCGGGCATGGACCCCGCGGCGTTCACCACCACGCCGTCGGCGCCCGCGACGTCGTTGACCACCGACAACACCACCGGCTGGGTGAGCCGGTCCCCCTCGATGACCAGCGCGGCCCGCTCGCGCCACTCGCGGCTCAGCCGGGACGCGCGGGCCGTCCACGACGGGTCCGCCGTCCAGTCGCCGAGGTCGAGCAGCGCGAGCCCCTCCCGGGCGTCGCCCACCAGCATGACGCCCGCGTGCTTGGCCGCGTCGAACGCCGTGACGTTGAGGTTGACGAACCGCACGTCCCCGAACAGCGTGCGCGAGGCCGTCGTGAAGTCGGTGTACCGGGTGCCGACGCCGATGACCAGGTCGGCCTCCCGGGCGATCGCGTTGGCGGCGGCCGTGCCGGAGTGCCCGATGGCGCCGAGCGCGCACGGGTGGTCGTACGGCAGCACCCCCTTGCCCGCCTGGGTCTCCCCCACCGGGATGCCCCGCGTGCCGGCGAACGCGGCCAGCTCCTCCCACGCCTCGCTGTACACCACCCCGCCGCCCGCGACGATCAGCGGCCTCCGGGACGCCTTGACGGTCTCGACGGCCCGCTCCACCGCCGCCGCGTCGGGCACCGGCCGCGCCACGTGCCACACGCGCCGGTCGAACAGCTCGGCGGGCCAGTCGTACGCCTCGGCCTGCACGTCCTGCGGCAGGGCGAGGGTGACGGCGCCGGTCTCGGCCGGGTCGGTGAGCACCCGCATGGCCGCCATCAGCGCGGACGGCAACTGCTCGGGCCGGTGCACCCGGTCGAAGAACCGCGACACCGGCCGCAGGCAGTCGTTGACGGTGACGTCATAGGACCGGGGGTCCTCCAGCTCCTGCAGGACGGTGCCAGAACGCCGGGTGGCGAAGACGTCCCCCGGCAGCAGCAGCACCGGGATGCGGTTCACGGTGGCGAGCGCCGCCCCGGTGACCATGTTGGTCGCGCCGGGCCCGATCGAGGTGGTGCACGCGAAGGTGGACAGCCGGTCGCGGGTACGGGCGTACCCGACGGCGGTGTGCACCATGGCCTGCTCGTTGCGCGCCAGGTAGTACGGCAGCGGGTCGCGCAGCCCGCCGCCCTGCTCGGCGAGCGCCTGCCCGACACCGGCGACGTTGCCGTGCCCGAAGATGCCGAGGCACCCCGCGACGAGCCGCTGCTCCACGCCGTCGCGCTCGCTCCACTGCGCGGCGAGGAACCGCACCAGCGCCTGCGCCACGGTCAGCCGTACCGTCGTCATGCCCGCTCCTCCTCCGGCTCGGGCGCCGCGGTCATCGGCACCCGGGGGTCGACCGGTTGGCCCGCCCAGCTCGACCTGATCCACGCGTGCCGGGGGTCGTCGCAGAAGGCCATGGTCCGCTGCGCGGCCGGCCCGGCGAGCACGTTCAAGTAGTACAGGTCGTAGCCGGGCGCCGCCATGGACGGCCCGTGGTAGCCGTGCGGCACGAGCACCACGTCGCCGCAGCCCACCTCGGCGAGCACGTCGATGGGCCGGCCGGGCGCGCCGTACACCCGCTGGTACCCGGGGCCGCCCTCGAAGTAGTAGATCTCCTCGAGCACGGCCTCGTGCTTGGAGAGGGTGTCGTGTTTGTGCGGCGGGTACGACGACCAGTTGCCGCCGGGCGTGAGCACCTCGACGGCGACCAGCTTGTCGCAGTCGAACGCGTCGGGCGCGCAGAAGTTGTTGACCTGCCGGCTCGACTGCCCGGCCCCCCGCACCTCCACCGGCACCGCGGCGGCGGCGCCGTACCGCACGTCGAGCCGCCGGGTGGCGACCGCGGACGGCAGGGCGAAGCGGCCGTGGCCGGTGACGCGGGCGGTGGCGCCGATCGGCAGGTACGCGAAGTCGGTGACGGCGTCGAACACCGATCTGCGGCCGCTCAGCTCCAGCCGCACCCCGTCGCACTCGACGGCGCACGACCCGGCGAGCGGCAGGACGAGCATCTCCTCGTCCCCGGTGGCGAACTCGACGGTCTCACCGGACAGCGTGAGGGCGCGCAGCCCGGCGTACGTCCACCCGGCGAGCTTCGGGGTGACGGCCAGCGCCCAGGGTGTCACGGCGGTGGTTCCCGCGGGGATGTACGTCATCAGGTGACCTCCAACAGCCCGGCGGCGGTGTCCACGGCCGCGGCCACGTCATCGTCAGGAGGGTAGAGCAGCGCCCGGCCGACCACGAGCCCCCGCACGCCGGGCAGCCGCAGCGCCTTGCCCCACGCGGTGTACACCTCGTCGGGGGACACCGCGGGGTCGCCGCCGAGCAGCAGGGTGGGCAGCGTGGTGGCCTCCATCACCCGCTCCATCTGCTCGATCACCGGGATCTTCAGCCAGGTGTGCGCGGACGTCGCGCCGAGGCCCTGCCCCACGTGGATGGCGTGGATCATGCCCTCGGCGGACAGGTCGTGGCGTACGCCGGTCTCGTCCCGGTCCGACCAGAACGGTTCCACCATGGCGACCAGCCCCTCGCGGGCCAGCCCCGTGACGGCCCGCGCGCAGGACTCCAGGGTGGCGGCGGTCTCCGGGGAGCGCAGGCCGATGCGGCAGAGCATCTTGCCGCCGTCCAGGCGCATGCGGACGATCGACTCGGTGTCGTAGGCGGTGAACCGGTCGTCGAACTCGAACGCGGCGCCGTGCACCCCGCCCCGGTTCATTGAGCCGATCACGATCTTGTCGTGCAGGTCGCCGAGCAGCAGCAGGTCCTCCACGATGTCGGGCGTGGCGAGCAGGCCGTCCACCCCGGGGCGGGCCAGCGCGGTGCGCAGCCGGTCCAGCAGGTCGATGCGGCTGGCCATGGCGAGCGGCCGGCCCCGCACGGCGAGCGCGCCCCGTGCGGGGTGGTCGGCCGCGATGATCAGAAGCTGGTTCCGCCGGTCCAGCAGGGGACGGCGGCGGCGGGCCTCGGCCGCCTCGGCGATCTTGCCGGGGTGGCGGGCACGGTACTCGGACAGCAGCCTGCGGTCCTGGTCACGCATGGGCGTCTCCCGGCGGCACCGCGCCTGCCACGTCGCGCGGGGGCGTCCCGGACACCACCGCACGGACCTCCGCGGCCGTGGGCATCGCGGGCGCGCAGGCCAGCCGGCCGGCGACGATGGCGCCCGCCGCGTTGGCGAACCGCAGCATCTCGCCCAGCTCCCGCCCGGCCAGCAGCCCGTCGCACAGCGCGCCGCCGAACGCGTCGCCCGCGCCGAGGCCGTTCACGACCTCCACCGGCACCGGCGGCACCTCCACGGTGCGCGCCGCGGTCATGCCGAGCACGCCGCCGGAGCCGCGCTTGACCACGGCGAGCTCCACACCGAGGTCCAGCAGCGCCTTGCCCGCCTCGTACGGGTCGCGGGCGCCGGTGGCGACCTCGCACTCCTCCAGGTTCCCCACGGCCACGGTGACGTGCGCCAGCGCCGCGCGCACGTGCTCGCGGGCCTCGGCGGCGGACGCCCAGAACATCGGCCGGTAGTCGAGGTCGAGGACGGTGAGCGGTGCGCGCCCGCGGGCCCGCCACGCGGCGAAGTGGGCCGCGCGGGACGGCTCCTGCGACAGCCCGGTGACCGTCGCCCAGAACAGGCCGGCCTCCCTGACGGCCGCCAGATCGAGCTCCTCGGGGTGGATCACCAGGTCGGGGGCCTTGGGGTAGCGGTAGAAGAACAGCGGGAAGTCCTCCGGCGGGCGGATCTCGCAGAACGTCACCGGTGTGGGCAGGCCCGGCACCTCGGTCACGAACCGGTCGTCCACGCCGTATTCCCGCAGCGCGTCGTGGACGAAGAGGCCGAACGGGTCGGCGCCGGTGCGGGTGACCACGGCGGCGGAACGGCCGAGACGGGCGGCGGCGACCGCGACGTTGGTGGGACTGCCGCCGAGGTACTTGCCGAACGTCTCCACCTCGCGCAGCGAGACGCCGACCTGCAGCGGGTAGATGTCCACGCCCACCCGTCCGATCGTGAGCACCTCGGTCATGCGACGCCGGCCAGGTAGGCGAGGCTCTGGCGCACCGACGTCACCGGGCCGGACCCGCCGGGCGGCTCCGCGTCGAGCACGACGTCCTGCTCCATGACGTACCAGCCGTCGTACCCGGCCGCGCCGAGCCCGCTCACGATGCCGGGGACGTCCACGTCGCCCCGGCCGAGCGGGCGGTAGATGCCCGCGCGGACGGCCTCGGTGTAGGTCAGCTTTCCCGCGCGGACCCGCTCGGCGAGCGTGGCGTCCACGTCTTTGAGGTGAACGTGTGCCACCCTTGCTGCTGCCCTGGACACCAGGTCGAGCGGGTCGGTGCCCCCGATGAGTAGGTGACCGGTGTCCAGGCAAAGCGGCATGTCCGAGCCGTCCAGCACGCGGTCCACCTCGTCGTGTGTCTCGACCATGGTGCCGACGTGCGGGTGCAGCGTCACCGCGCACCCGGCCCGTGCCGCGGCCTCGCGCACCTTGCCGAGGTTGCCCAGCAGCGTGGCCCAGCCGGAGGCGGAAAGGACGGGGCGCTCGTCGTAGCCGTCGGTGCCGGTGGCCGCGGCGAGCACCACCATGCCGACGCCGCCCTCGGTGAACGACCGCAGCACGGCCTCGAACCGGGGCACCGGGTCGCGCGCCGGGTCGTGCAGGACGAGCGGGACGAACCCGCCGACGCCCCGCAGGCCGTAGGTCTGCAGGAGCTTTCCGCGTTCCCCGGGGTCCGCGGGGAGGAAACCGTCCGGGCCGAGCTCGGTGGCGGAAAGGCCCAGGGAGCGCATCTCGGCGAGCACACGGTCCCGGCCGAGCTGGTGGCCCCATCCGGGCACCTCGCTCACGCCCCACGAGATCGGCGCCGCCGCCACGCGGGCGGTCATGCGGTCACCTCCGCGACCCGCACCGGCCGTCCCTCGCGGCGGGACAGCTCGGCGGCCTCGGCGATCAGCAGGGCGGCCAGGGCGTCCTGCACGGTGCACGGGCTCGGGCCGCCCTCGGCCGCGAGACGCAGGAAGGCGTCGATCTCGGCGATGTACGCGGCCTCGAAGCGGGAGCCGAAGTCGGGCCAGGGCGCCTGCGCCGGGAAGGCCGCGCCGGGCTCGGCCGAGGTGAGCGGCACGCGGTCCTCCAGGCCCGCCACCAGAGTGCGCCGGGAGCCCGCCAGCTCCATGCGCACGTCGTAGCCGGCGCCGTTGTAGCGGGAGCCCTGGAGGGTCACCAGGGTGCCGTCGTCCAGGGTGAGCAGGGCCGCGCTGTTGTCCACGTCCCCGGCGTCGGAGAAGAAAGCCTCGCCCCGGTTGCTCCCGGTCGCGTACACGGTGTCCACCTCGCGGCCGGTCACCCAGCGCAGGATGTCGAAGTCGTGGATGTGGCAGTCGCGGAAGATGCCGCCCGACAGCGCGATGTACGTCGCCGCGGGCGGATGGGGATCGGCGGTGAGCATGTGCACACGGTGCAGGTCGCCGAGGTCACCGGCGCGCAGGGCGCGGCGGGCGGCGGCGTACCCGGCGTCGAAGCGGCGCTGGAAACCGATGTGCGCGGGGGTGCCGTGCCGTTCGACGGCCTCGGCGACCCGCCTGGTCTCCTCGACGCCGAGCGCCACTGGCTTCTCGCAGAACACCGGCACGCCCGCGGCGCAGGCCCGCAGGATCAGCTCGGCGTGGGTGACGGTCGGCGTGGCCACCACGACGGCCTCGGTGTCGAACGCGTCGCCCACCTTGGCGCCGACGCGGGCCGCGACCTCCACGGCCAGCGCCTCGTCGGCGTCCGCGAGCACCAGCTCGCTCACCCGGGGGTGAGCCGCCAGTGTCGCCGCGTGGAACGCGCCGATCCTGCCGAGACCCAACAGACCCACACGCATGCCGCCTCCGCCCTCGATCAGCTCATCGCACCCGTCCCAGTTCTAAGTACAGGAACGACAGGAGTCAAGAATTTGTCCTGACATGTGGATAAACCCGGGAGCGGACGGTCTCACCACCAGCGGGCGTGGCCCGGGGCGGCGTGCTTCTCGTCGTGGGTGCCGATCGGTCGCATGTCGTCCCCCGCGAGGTCCTGGCCGGTCCATTCGTGGTGCTCACCCTCGCGGTACGGCGCCTCCACGGCCTTGGCCTCGCCGCCGGTCACCTCACGGCGGCGCGGTCGTGAGTCCGGCTTGACCGGCCACTGCACGGGGTCGCTGCGGATGCCCCGCAGCACGATGGTCACCAGGGCGACGCCCAGGGCGGAGCCGACGACCAGCACGCCGAACACGACGAGGACGATGTATCCCGCATCCATGACTCCCCTCCCGTATCTGTTGGAGTTATGCGTGTTTTTAAGTCCTTCGTCTGATTCGCTACCCCGGGACACCCAGGTCATCCCATCCTTTCGCCAAGGCCGCGCCGCCCCGAGGCGGGAGAAGGGGCGCGGACGCCGTAATCTGCACATCGACGGCGAGCCGCCGAGACGAACAGGAGCACCGCCGATGGCCGAGTTCGACTACACCGACCTGCTGCCGCTGGGCCCTGACGAGACGGAGTACCGTCTGGTCACGGCAGAGGGAGTGCGGACGGTCGAGGCGGCCGGACGGGTGTTCCTGGAGGTCCAGCCGGAGGCGCTGCGGCTGCTGACCAAGACCGCGGTCCACGACATCTCCCACTACCTGCGGTCGAGCCACCTCGCCCAGTTGCGGCGCATCATCGACGACCCCGAGGCCAGCGGCAACGACCGGTTCGTCGCGCTCGACCTGCTCAAGAACGCGAGCATCTCCGCCGGCGGTGTGCTGCCCATGTGCCAGGACACCGGCACGGCGATCGTGATGGGCAAGCGGGGACGGCACGTGCTCACCGACGGCGCGGACGCCGAGCACATCGCGCGGGGCGTGTACGACGCGTACACCGAGCTGAACCTGCGGTACTCGCAGATGGCGCCGCTGACCATGTGGGACGAACGGAACACCGGGACCAACCTGCCCGCGCAGATCGAGCTGTACGCCGAGGACCCGCACGGGCACCCCGAGGAGTACAAGCTGCTGTTCATGGCCAAGGGCGGTGGCAGCGCCAACAAGTCGTTCCTGTACCAGGAGACCAAGGCGGTGCTCAACGAGAAGCGCATGCTGGCCTTCCTGGAGGAGAAGATCCGCTCGCTCGGCACGGCGGCCTGCCCGCCGTACCACCTCGCGGTGGTCGTGGGCGGCACCAGCGCCGAGTACGCGCTGAAGACCGCCAAGTACGCCTCGGCGCGCTACCTCGACTCGATCCCCACGCAGGGCTCGCCGGCCGGGCACGGCTTCCGCGACCTGGAGATGGAGAAGAAGGTCTTCGAGCTGACGCAGCGGCTCGGCATCGGGGCGCAGTTCGGCGGCAAGTACTTCTGCCACGACGTGCGGGTGATCCGCCTGCCGCGGCACGGGGCGTCCTGCCCGGTGGCGATCGCGGTGTCGTGCAGCGCGGACCGGCAGGCACTCGCCAAGATCACGCCGGAGGGGGTGTTCCTGGAGAAGCTGGAGACCGACCCCGCCCGCTTCCTGCCGGACACCACCGACGAGCACCTCTCCGAGGACGTCGTGTCCATCGACCTGAACCGGCCGATGCCGGAGATCCTCGCGGAGTTGTCCCGGCACCCGGTGAAGACGCGGCTGTCGCTCAACGGGCCGCTGGTGGTGGCGCGCGACATCGCGCACGCCAAGATCGCGGAGCGGCTGGACGCGGGCGAGGAGATGCCCGCGTACCTGAAGGACCACGCGGTGTACTACGCCGGGCCCGCCAAGACGCCGGCCGGGTACGCCTCGGGGTCGTTCGGGCCGACCACCGCCGGGCGCATGGACTCGTACGTCGAGCGCTTCCAGGCCGCGGGCGGCTCGCTGGTCATGCTGGCCAAGGGCAACCGGTCCACGCAGGTCACCGACGCCTGCCGGGCCCACGGCGGCTTCTACCTGGGCTCCATCGGCGGCCCCGCGGCGCGGCTCGCCCAGGACTGCATCCGCAAGGTCGAAGTGCTGGAGTACCCCGAGCTCGGCATGGAGGCCGTGTGGAAGATCGAGGTGGAGGACTTCCCGGCGTTCATCGTGGTGGACGACAAGGGGAACGACTTCTTCCAGGACACGACCGGGCCGGTGCTCACCATCGGTCGCAGAACCTGACTGATCCTGACAGAGGATCTCAACAGAGATTCGGCATGGCCTCTACAGGCGACGATAAACAAATCGGTAAGCTGCCACCCATGCGCGCCCCGTCCGGATACGAGCTAGCCTCGCGATATCGGCTCCTTGAGCCGATCGGCCGTGGCGGCATGGGCACCGTTTGGCGTGCCCACGACGGGTTGCTCGGCCGCGACGTGGCTGTCAAGGAAGTCAGACTGCCGCTCGTGCTCGACGAGGAGCTGCGCGCCGAGTTGTGCGCGCGGACGGAGCGTGAGGGGCGGGCCACCGCGATGGTCGCCCACCCGTCGGTCATCACGCTCTTCGACGTCATCACCGAGGACGACCGGCCCTGGATCGTCATGGAGCTGCTGCACGCCCAGTCCCTGGAGGAACTGGTGCGGCAGGAGGGGCCGCTGCCGCCGCGCCGCGTGGCCGAGATCGGCCACCAGGTGCTCGGGGCGCTGCGCGCCGTCCACGCCAAGGGCATCCTGCACCGCGACGTGAAGCCCAGCAACGTGCTGGTCACCGAGGACCGCGCGGTGCTCACCGACTTCGGCCTCGCCGCCCTGGAGGGCGACACGTCGATCACCCAGGCGGGCATCGTGCTCGGCTCGGCCGGGTACATCGCCCCCGAGCGGGTGCTCGGCGACCGCGCCAGCCCGGCCGCCGACCTGTGGTCCCTCGGCGCCACCCTGTACACCGCCGTCGAGGGCCGCGGCCTGCACGGGCGCCGCACCGCCGCCGCGGCGCTGGCCGCGCTGACCAGCGGCGAGCCCATCCCCATGAACCTGGCCGGCCCGCTCGCGCCGGTGCTCCGCGGCCTGCTCCAGATCGACCCCGCGGCCCGGCTGGAGGAGGGCCGGGCCTCGCTGATGCTCGCCCGCGTCGCCGCCGGCGGCTCCGCCGAGGAGCCTCTCGGCGGGCCCGCCCACCGCGCGTCCCGGCCCGCGATGAACGGCGCCGCGGTGGGAGCCGCCGCACGTCCCTCCACCGGCGGGGTGTTCCCGACCCTGCGCACCCCCTCCGGCGGGCCCTCGGCTCCCCGCCGTACGTCCCACAGGGGCCAGCACCGGGCCGACCGTGCGGTCTACGTCCCGCCGCCCGGCAAGGGCACCCCCATCCCCCGTGGCCAGCGCCGCTCCATCGAAGGCGTCCACCGCAAGCCGCCCGACCCGTCCGCCCGGCGCCGCGTCCCCGAGCCTCCGACGTTCCTGGACCGGTTGATCCGGGCGGTGCGCGGGTTCGTGTCGGGGTTCCGGCGGGCGGACCCGCGCGGCTGAGCCGTTCCTTTCGAGAGTTCGCCACGCCGGTCGAGTGTGGTAAGTGCGGCGAAAGCATTTATCAAGCTGGAATCGCTATCTTCTTACTCATGCCGGAACAGCAGCCGCGGGTCCTCGCCAACAGGTACGAACTGGTGAGCCCGCTCGGGCGAGGCACCATGGGGACGGTGTGGCGTGCGCACGACCGCCTGCTGGACCGGGACGTGGCGGTCAAGGAGATCCGGCAGGACACGGGGCTGAACAAGGACCAGCGCGCCGAGCTGCGGGAACGCATGATCCGGGAGGGGCGGTCGGCGGCGAAGATCAGCCATCCCTCGGTGGCCACCGTGCACGACACCATCGTGGTGGACGGGCGGCCGTGGATCATCATGGAGCTCGTCGAGGCGCGGTCCCTGGAACAGGTCATCGAGGAGGAGGGGCCGCTGCCGCCACGGCTGGTCGCGGAGATCGGGCTGGACCTGCTCGGGGCGCTGGGGGCGGCGCACGAGCAGGGGATCCTGCATCGTGACGTCAAGCCCGGGAACGTCCTGCTGACGGAGACCGGGCGGGTCGTGCTCACCGACTTCGGGATCGCCAAGTCCGAAGGGGACCCGAACATCACCAAGACCGGCATGGTGATCGGCTCACCCGGCTACACCGCGCCGGAACGTGCCAGGGGCGACCACACCGGGCCCGAGTCCGACATGTGGTCCCTGGGCGCCACCCTGTACTTCGCCGTGGAGGGACGGCCCGCGTACGAGCGCCGCACGGTCTCCGAGACGCTGGCCGCGCTGATGACCGAGGAGGCCGAGCCCGCGAGGCAGGCCGGGCCGCTGCGTCCCGTCCTGGAAGCCCTGCTGGACAAGGACTACACCAAGCGTCTGACGGCCGCCGAGGCCACCACGGTGCTCCGCACCATCGCCCGCACCCCGGCCCGTCCCGGCGCCGCCGCACCCCCGCCCAACGGCGACCGCCCCGCGCCCGCGAAGCCGGACACTAACGGCGCCGGCACCCCCACCCCGCCGGTCACCCGTCCCCCCGCGCCCCCTTCACCCGACGAGACGACGGACATCGACCCGAACCAGACGATCACCGTCATCCGCCCCAAGGGGGGCCTGCGCATCCCCGCCCCACCCGTGGACGACGACGACCAGCCCACCATGATCGGCCTCCCCCCGATCACCTCGGCTCCCC